>NZ_JBQENC010000003.1:0-182780 GCF_052044485.1 Pseudoxanthomonas sp. 22568 | reverse complement strand
GGGAGCGACGTCAGTCGCGATATCCGGACGACCACTTGATGCGGGTCAATGCCGGCGCCACCGGAGCTGCTTACCTTGCCCGGCACCGGGGCGATGGCCCCGGCCCACACTCAGCAAGGAAACCCGATGTCCGCTCCCGAACTCACCGACGAACCGCTCCAGCAACGCACTCGCGCCATGACCCATGCCCTGCGCGAATGGGATCCCGACGCGGAGGTCCAGTTCGAATCCGCCAATGGCCGGCTGTCCATCCTGACCACGCTGGCGCCGGCGCGGGTGCGCGAAATCCTCGCCACCGTCGGAGAGCACGTCGAGGACGCGCCGGAGGAACCGCAGCGTGGCGGCGGTTGCGGCTGCGGGGGCTGCGGCTGTTCCACCTGACCGGAACGCGCCGCGCCGGCAACACGCGCGAAACCGACAGGTAAAAAAAGAGCCGCTTGCGCGGCTCTTTTTCATTGCGGTTGGACCATAGGAAGGGTCGCGTATCAGCCCTCCGCCGGCACCACCGCCGGCAGTGCTTCCCGGCGCGGCGCCACCCACAGGCGGAACACGAACCAGGCCAGGGCGAACGCGCCGACGCTGAACAGCGTGTCCGAGGGAACCCGCATCCACACCAGCATGTCGACGATCGGCTGCTGCATGAACTCGGCCGAACGGGCGTACCAGTAGCCGTGCTTCAGCGCGGCGTTGAGCTGGAGGATGCCCAGCGGCAGCAGGGTGAACAGGGCCATGCCGGCCAGGCCGATGTTGAGCGACCAGAACGCGGTCTTCAGCAGCCTTTCGTTCCACTGCACGTCCGGCTTGAGGCCACGCAGGCAGAACAGCATCAGGCCGATGCCGAGCATGCCGTACACGCCGAACAGCGCGGTGTGGCCGTGGGTCGGGGTCAGGTTCAGGCCCTGCATGTAGTACAGCGGCAGCGGCGGGTTGATCAGGAAGCCGAACAGGCCGGCACCCACCAGGTTCCAGAACGCGACCGCGATGAAGAACAGGATCGGCCAGCGGTAGCGTTGCATCCACGGCGTCGCCTTGCCCATCTTGTAGCTGTGGTAGGCCTCGAAGCCGACGTACGCCAGCGGCACCACTTCCAGCGCCGAGAAGCTCGCGCCGATGGCGATGACCGCGGTCGGGGTGCCGGTGAAGTACAGGTGGTGCAGGGTGCCCAGCACGCCGCCGGCCATGAACACGATGGTCGCGAACAGCACCGCCACCGTGGCCGACTTGACCTGCAGCATGCCCAGGCGGGTGAACAGGAAGGCGATGACCGCCACCGCGAAGACCTCGAAGAAGCCTTCCACCCACAGGTGCACCACCCACCAGCGCCAGTACTCGACCATCGACAGGTGCGTGTGCTCGCCCCACATCAGGCCGGCCGCGTAGAACAGGCCGATGGCCACGGTGGACAGGAACAGCAGGGAGACGATGGAACGCGAGTCACCGCCGTTGCGCATCGCCGGCCACAGGGCGCGGCCGACCAGCACCAGCCACAGGGTCAGGCCGATGAACAGGAACCACTGCCAGAAGCGGCCGAGGTCGACGTATTCCCAGCCCTGGTGGCCGAACCAGAAGTTGTGCTTCAGGCCGAGCTTCTGCATCACCGCGAACCACTGCCCGGCGAACGCACCGACCACGATGATCAGCAGGCAGACCCACAGCAGGTTCACGCCCAGGCGCTGGAACTTCGGCTCGTGTCCGGAAATCGCCGGACCGATGTACAGGCCCATGCCCAGCCAGGCGGTGGCGATCCACAGCACTGCCAGTTGCGTGTGCCAGGTGCGCGTCAGCGCATACGGCAGCACGTCGGACAGGGCGAAGCCGTAGGCTTCCTGGCCTTCGACCTGGTAGTGGGCGGTGATCGCGCCGAGCAGGATCTGCACCAGGAACAGCGCGATGACCACCCAGAAGTACTTGGCGGTGGCGCGCATCGACGGGGTGACCTTGATGTCGGCCAGCGGATCCCGCTTGGGCAGCACCGGCGCCAGCTCGTCACCATGGTTGACCGCGTAGTGCCAGCCGAGCAGGCCGACGCCGGCGATCAGGAACAGCACGCTGAAGACCGTCCACAGGAACGCGCTCGGCGGCGGCGTGTTGCCGACCAGTTCGTCGGCCGGCCAGTTGGCGGTGTAGCTGATCTCGGCGCCGGGACGCTGGGTCACCGACGACCACGCGGCCCACCAGTAGAACCCGGTGAGCTGGCGGCGGTGCTCGGCGTCGGGCACGGTGTCGTTGCGCATGGCGTAGGCCTCGCGCAGTTCCACCATCGCCGGATCCTTGCCGAACAGCTGCTCGTAGTGCGCGGCGACCGTGCGGATGGCGGCGGCGCGGTCGACGTCCACGGTCACCGTACCGGTGGCGGCGTCGTAGCTGTTGGGACGCATCAGCGCCTGCACGCGCTTGGCGTACGCGGCCTGGGTCGGGGCGTCCAGATCCTTGTAGCTGGCGGCGCCGGCCTCGCGCCTGGCCCAGATGTCGAGGATGGCTTCGGCCTCGCGGTGCAGCCAGTCCGCGCCCCAGTCGGGAGCGACGTAGCCGCCGTGGCCCCAGATGGAGCCCAGTTGCTGGCCACCGATCGACTGCCAGACCTGGCGGCCGGTCTCGATGTCCTTGCGGGTGTAAAGCACCTGGCCATCGGCATCCACCACCTGTTCGGGCAGGGGGGGCGCCTGTCGGTGGACCTCGCTGCCGACCCATAGCAGGACGGCGAACGAGGCGATGAGCAGGGCGGCCAACCCTACCCACAGCTTGCGTGTCGAATTCATGATGCGGGACTCCGTGGGAACCGCAGGCATGTTCCGCCCGCGTCCGGATCCCCTCCATGACCTACGTCAAGTCGATGGCATTCGCGTGCGTGCAGGCGGGTTACGCCTGGCAGGCGTCAGTCGCGCAACACCGTGGATGCCAGTTCGTGCAGGCGATCCATGTCCAGGATCTCCACGTCGCGCTGCTTGATGTGGACCAGCCCATCGCGTTCGAACCGGCGCAGCACCCGGCTCACCGTTTCCGGCGCCTGGCGCAGGTAGTTGGCGATGTCGGTGCGCGACATGGTCAGCTGGAACCGGCGAGAGGAATAGCCGCGCGCGGCCAGCCGCCGCGACAGTCCGATCAGGAACGCCGCCATCCGCTCGTCGGCGCTGTTGTCGCGGGCGAACAGCGAGGCCACGCCGATGTCGTGGCTCATCAGCCGGAACAGATGCTGCTGCAGGTTCGGCAGGCGGGTGGCGAGCAGGGCGATCTTGGGGAACGAGAACCGGCACAGCATCACCGTATCCAGCGCGATCGCGTTGCAGGGATAGCGGTCGCCGTGGATCGCGTTGAGGCCAATCACTTCGCCGGGCAGGTGGAAGCCCAGCACCTGCTCGTGGCCGTCGCGATCGATCTGGTAGGTCTTGACCGTGCCGGCGCGCACCGCGGCGATGGCGCTGAAGGAATCCCCCTCGCGGAACACGTGCTCGCCCGGTTGCAGCGGGCCGACGTGTTCGACCAGCACGTGCAGGTCCATCAGCGCGCGCTTGTCCATGCCCTCGCTCAGGCAGGCCTGGGAGAACGCGCAGGTCGAGCAGAACGTCAGCGAATCGCCGTCGTCCGAGAGAATGGTGGCGTCGGTACGCGGGAAAACGACCGGCGAGCTCATGCGGACGTCCCGGATGAGGTCAGATGGTTCGCGAGAACCGCGTGGTCGCGGCCTCCGCGGAGGCGGGCAGGTATCGGTCGAAGCACATGGCGATGATACGCAACAGCAGGCGTCCGCGCGAGGTCGCGCATACCTCCCGAGGCCCCACCTCGACCAGCCCGTCGGCCTGCAGCAGCTCCAGCCGCGCCAGCGCGTCGGCGAAGTAGTCGCGGAAGTCGATCACGTGGCGGCGCTCGATCGCGTCGAAGTCGATGCGGCCGTGGCACATCAGCTGCTGGATGACATCGGCGCGCAGCAGGTCGTCCTCGTCCAGACGCATGCCGCGCCACACCGGCAGGCGGCCGCTGTCGATCATCTGCTCCCAGCTGCCGATGTCGCGCGGGTTCTGGCTGAAGCTGGCGCCGACATGGCTGATCGCGCTGACGCCCAGGCCGATCAAATCGCTTTCGGCGTGGGTGGAGTAGCCCATGAAGTTGCGGTGCAGGTCGCCGCGCTGCTGCGCCCGCGCCAGGTCATCCTCGGGCAGGGCGAAGTGATCCATGCCGATGTAGACGTAGCCGGCTTCGCCCAGCTTGTCGATGGCGCAGCGCAGCAGGTCGAGTTTCTGTTCGGGGGAGGGCAGCTCCTCGGCATGGATGCGCTGCTGCGGGCGGAACAGCGCCGGCAGGTGCGCGTAGCTGTAGATCGCCAGCCGGTCCGGGCGCGCCTTCAGGGTGATGTCGAGCGTGCGCGAGAAACCGGCGAGGGTCTGCCGGGGCAGGCCGTAGATCAGGTCGACATTCACCGAGCGCATGCCATGGGTACGGCAGGCGTCGATGATCGCCAGGGTGTCCTCGACGCCCTGCACGCGGTTGACCGCCTGCTGCACGTCGGGGTCGAAGTCCTGCACGCCCAGGCTGGCGCGGTTGAAGCCGGCGCGGGCCAGTTGGCCCACTTCGTCCGGGCTGATGAAGCGCGGATCCAGCTCGATCGAGCAGTCGAAACCGGCGCCGGAGGCGAACGAGAAGTGCCGGCGCAGTACGTCGACGACCTCGGCGATCTGGTCCGGCGACAGGAAGTTGGGCGTGCCGCCACCGAAGTGCACCTGGTTGACGTCGCGGTCGCGATCGAACAGCGGCGAGACCAGCGCGATCTCGCGGTACAGACGGGTCAGGTAGGCGTCGCCGCGCGCCTTCTCGCGGGTGATGATGCGGTTGCAACCGCAGTAGAAGCAGGGGCTGGTGCAGAACGGGATGTGCAGGTACAGCGAGAGCGGGCGCGGGATCGGATCGCCGTTGGTGATCGCGGCCACTTCGCGCAGTTCGGCCTCCTGGAACTGCGCCGAGAACTGCGGCGCGGTCGGATAGGAGGTGTAGCGCGGCCCCGGCTTGTCGTAGCGTCGGAGCAGTTCGGGGTCGAAGAGGGCGGAAAGGGCGGGCATGGACAAAGGCTAGGCAATGCCGGCCACCGGCGCCTTGACCTGAATCAACCCCGCGCGGGTTGGCCGGAAACCTTCAGCTATGTGAGGATGCCGGCCATCCCGGACCGTCGCCGGAGACCGACACGATCGGGGCACGCGCGGCCTGCGTGCCCGCGAGGCGGGAATGTTCTGAAGGAGTACGCGTGATCGGATACGAGGAAGCCCTGGCCCTGTTGCTGCGCGATGCCGCGCCGCTGGACGCTGAATCGCTGGCGGCCTTCGATGGCGCCGGCCGGGTGCTGGCGGCGGACGTCCACAGTCCCGCGCCCTTGCCGCGCTTCGACAACGCGGCGATGGACGGCTTCGCGCTGGCGTTGGGCGATGCGACGGGGGAAGCCGGGACGGAATGGCCGGTGCTTGGCTCGACGGCCGCCGGCGATGCCGCAGGCCAGCCGGATGGAACGGCACGACAGGGCGCGTGGGAAATCATGACCGGCGCGGTGATGCCGGACGGCCTGGACTCGGTGGTGCCGGTCGAACGCGTCGATGCGCTCGGCGGCGACGAGGGCGCGCCGCCTGCGCGCATTCGCCTGCGCGAACCGGTGCGGGCGGGCGCCAACGTGCGCCGACGCGGCGAGGACATCGCCGAGGGCGCACGTGTGCTGGCGAAGTCCGAACGGCTGGACCCCGCGCGGATCATGCTGCTCGCCGCGCTCGGCATCGAATGCGTGCCGCTGGTGCGGCGGCCACGGGTGGTGTTGATCGCCACCGGCCGCGAACTGGCCGAAGGCGGCGAGGCGGGCGAGGGCGCCTGGATCCACGACAGCAACACGCCGTTCCTGCGGCTGCGCCTGCATGCGGCCGGCGCCGAGGTGGTGGCATGCGAACGGGTCGGCGATGATCCCGCCGGGTTCGCTGCCGCGCTGGACCGTGTATTGGCGCACCAGCCGGATCTGGTGATCAGCACCGGAGCCGTGTCCAGGGGACGTTTCGATTTCGTCCCCGACAGCCTGCGCGCGCGTGGCGCGGAACTGCGCTTCCACGGCGTGGCGATCCGACCCGGCAAGCCGCTGCTGTGCGCGCGCCTGCGCGAAGGGCCGCTGCACGTCGGCCTGCCCGGCAATCCGGCTTCCTGTGCGATCGGTCTGCGCTTCTTCGTGGAACCGCTGCTGCGCGCGATGCTGGGGCTGCCACGCGAACGGCCCACGCGCCTGCCGCTGGCCGCGCCGGTGCATGCGCGCGCCAACCTGCGCACGCACCTGCACGCGATGCTGGAGAGCGACGGAGAGGGGCGGTTGGCGGTGCATCCGTTGCCCCGGCAGGAGTCCTTCCGGCTCGCGCCGTTCCTGTCATCGCAGGCATGGTTGGTGCTGCCCGAAGCCGGCGATGGCGACACCGTGATCAAACCGGGCCAGGCCGTCGATGTGTATCCGCCCGGCCATCTGGAACCGTTGGCGTGGCAACAGGAATCACCGTGATGGCGGAGCCATGAACACCATGCTTCCCGCCTGGCAGGGCATCGTGCTCGCCGGCGGACGTTCCTCGCGCATGGGCCGCGACAAGGCGCTGCTCGAATGGCGGGGCCGGCCGCTGCTGGAACACATGCGGGACTTGCTGTCCGACGCCGGTGCCGCGCGGGTGGTGATCAGCGGTACGCGTCCCGGTTACGACGCAATTCCTGATGCGATCCCCGACGACATCGGCGACGGAGGTCCGGCCGTGGCGCTCGCGCAACTGGTGCAACGGCTGCCCGATGGCGTCTGGCTGGCGGTGCCGGTGGACATGCCGCTGCTGGCAGCCCCGGCGTTGCACGCGCTGGTGGCCACATCCGCGGACTGTGCGATGTTCGAGCGCCATCCATTGCCGATGAGCATCACCCTCGATTCGCGCACCCGCGCGCTCCTGGCCGGCATCGTCGAGCTGCCGCCGAGCCAGCGTTCGCTGCGCGCGATCCATCACACGCTCGCGGGCGTGGTGCTGGCGCCGGGTGCGTGGAACGCAAGCCTGATCGGTTGCAACACGCCGGAGGAATGGGCCGCGCTGCGCGGACGCGAGTAGATCGCGATCACGTCCGCGCGGTTGGCTTCGACCGGGGCCATCACTGGCCGACCCGCGACACGTTCATGCTGGAAAGTTTGTGCTAGGCTCGCTCCGCGGTTCGCCCAGCCATTCAAATGCCAGGTGAGCATCATGGAGCATCCACCCCGCCAGGACGTCGCGAGCAAGGCCCAGGAGCGCCTCGCATTCCTGTTGCTGACCGTCGTCGTCTTTCCTTTGAGCGCGGTGCTGATCGTCGCCGGCTATGGTTTCCTGGTCTGGATCTACCAAATGTTCGCCGGTCCGCCGACGGGTTGAGCGATGAGCCAGGCACGCCCGATTTCGCGACGCGCATTGCTTTTCGGCCGCAGCGGCGACGAACCGCCGGTGTCGCCACCGCGTGCCGGACGGGCCGACTCCTCACAGGCACGTTCCGCACAGACCTTGCGTCCTCCCTGGGCATTGCGCGGCGCCGCGTTCGCGAATGCCTGCACCGGCTGCGTCGCCTGCGTGGACGCCTGTCCCGAACAGGTGCTGGTGCTGCGCAAGGGCAAGGCCGCGTTCGAACCGGAACGCGGCGAATGCACCTTCTGCCATGCCTGCGTCGACGCCTGCGCGCCGGGCGCGCTGCGCGACGACGGCGTGCAGCCGCCCTGGACCTATCGCGCGACTGTGGACGAAGCCTGCCTGGGCGCGCACGGCGTGGTCTGCGCCAGTTGCCGCGAGATCTGCCCGCAGTCGGCCATCCGGATTCCGCCCGCCGGGCGCGGCGCCGCCCATATCGACAGCGATGGCTGCAACGGCTGCGGCGCCTGCGTGTCGGTCTGCCCGGCCACCGCCATCCACCTGCACGCCTCCGCGGAGACCGCCGCATGAGCCAGCCCGGCGACGACGAACTGCACATCGCCAGCTTCGTGATCCAGCACCGGACCGATGCGGCGGAAGCATTGGCCGCGGCCATTGCCGCCGCGCCCGAACTGGAACTGGCGATCCCCGGCCAAACCCGCAGCGTGGTCCTGTGCGAATCCGCCGACCGCTACGCGGTGATGGACCGGATCGAACAACTGCGCGCCGTGCCCGGCGTGCTCAACGTATTGCTGGTCTACCACCATGCCGAGCCACGCGACGCGCTGGAGGCGGAAGTGGAAGCGCGTCCCGAAACAAACCTTGCCGGAGTCCATCCATGAGCACACGCCGGGAATTCATCCGCAACAGCGCCGTCGCCACCGCGGCGGCGGCGGCCGGCCTGCCGCTGGCCGGCGACGGCAGCAACCTGGTGACCGAGGGCGATCTGACCACGCTCAAGTGGGACAAGGCGCCGTGCCGCTACTGCGGCACCGGCTGCGGGGTCAACGTGGCGGTCAAGAATGGCCGCGTGGTCGCCACCCACGGCGACGTCCACGCGGAGGTCAATCGCGGCATCAACTGCGTCAAGGGCTACTTCCTGTCCAAGATCCTGTACGGCACGGATCGCCTGACCATGCCGCTGTTGCGCAAGAAGAACGGCGCCTACGCCAAGGACGGCGAGTTCGAGCAGGTCGGTTGGGACGAGGCCTTCGACGTGATGGCCGCGCAGTTCAAGCGGGTGCTGAAGGAGAAGGGCAGCGACGCCATCGGCATGTTCGGCTCCGGGCAGTGGACCATCTTCGAAGGTTACGCCGCCAACAAGCTGATGAAGGCCGGTTTCCGCAGCAACCACATCGATCCCAACGCCCGCCATTGCATGGCCTCGGCGGTGATGGGCTTCATGCGCACCTTCGGCATGGACGAGCCGATGGGCTGCTATGACGACATCGAGGCGGCCGACGCGTTCGTGCTGTGGGGCTCGAACATGGCCGAGATGCATCCGATCCTGTGGACCCGGGTGACTGATCGGCGGCTGTCGCACCCGCACGTGAAGGTGGCGGTGATGTCGACTTTCGAGCACCGCAGCTTCGAACTGGCCGATATCCCGATCGTGTTCAAGCCGCAGACCGATCTGGTCATCCTCAACTACATCGCCAACCACATCATCCGCACCGGCAAGGTCAACCAGGACTTCGTCAACAAGCACACCACCTTCAAGCGCGGCAACGACGACATCGGCTACGGCCTGCGCCCGGACAATCCGTTGGAGCTGAAGGCGAAGAACGCCAAGGATCCCAATGGCGGCGAGCCCATCGATTTCGAGGCATTCGCCCGTTTCGTCGCCCCGTACACGCTGGACAAGGCGGTGGAGATGACCGGGGTGGAGCGCGGCTGGCTGGAGAAACTGGCCGAGCTGTACGCGGATCCGAAGGTCAAGGTCACCTCGTTCTGGACCATGGGCTTCAACCAGCACACCCGCGGCGTGTGGGCCAACAACATGGTCTACAACCTGCACCTGCTGACCGGCAAGATTGCCACCCCGGGCAACAGCCCGTTCTCGCTGACCGGCCAGCCCTCGGCCTGCGGCACCGCGCGCGAGGTCGGCACCTTCAGCCACCGCCTGCCGGCGGACATGGTGGTGACCAACCCCGAGCATCGCAAACACGCCGAGGAAATCTGGAAGGTCCCGCACGGCACCATCAAGCCCAAGCCGGGCTATCACGCGGTGGAGCAGAACCGGGCGCTGAAGGACGGCAAGCTCAACGCCTACTGGGTGATGGTCAACAACAACATGCAGGCGGCGGCCAACCTGCGCGAGGAAACCTGGCCCGGTTACCGCAACCCGGACAACTTCATCGTCGTGTCCGACGCCTATCCCACCGTCACCGCGCAGGCCGCGGACCTGATCCTGCCGGCGGCGATGTGGGTGGAGAAGGAGGGCGCGTACGGCAACGCCGAGCGGCGCACCCAGTTCTGGCACCAATTGGTCAAGGCACCGGGACAGGCGCGCTCGGACCTGTGGCAGTTGATGGAATTCTCCAAGCGCTTCACCACCGACGAATGCTGGTCGGCCGAACTGCTGGCGGCCAATCCCCAGTTCAAGGGCAAGACCCTGTTCGACGTGCTGTACCGCAACGGCAATGTCGATCGGTTCCCGGTCAGCGACATCGAAGCGGGCTACGCCAACGACGAGTCGGCGGCGTTCGAGTTCTACGTGCAGAAAGGCCTGTTCGAGGAATACGCCGCGTTCGGTCGCGGCCACGGCCACGATCTGGCGCCGTTCGACGCCTACCACAAGGCGCGCGGACTGCGCTGGCCGGTGGTCGACGGCAAGGAAACCCGCTGGCGCTATCGCGAAGGCGCGGATCCCTACGTCAAGGCCGGCACCGGCTTCCAGTTCTACGGCAATCCCGACGGCAGGGCGGTGATCTGGGCCTTGCCCTACGAACCGCCGGCCGAGTCGCCGGACGAGGATTACAACCTTTGGCTGGTCACCGGGCGCGTGCTGGAGCACTGGCATTCCGGTTCGATGACCATGCGCGTGCCCGAGCTTTACCGCAGCTTCCCGGCCGCGGTGGTGTTCATGAATCCCGACGACGCGCGCGAGCGCGGGCTCAAGCGCGGCGACGAGGTGAAGGTGGTGTCGCGACGCGGCGAGATGCTGTCGCGGGTGGAAACGCGCGGCCGCAACCGGATGCCGCCCGGGGTCATCTTCGTGCCGTGGTTCGATGCCGGCCAGCTGATCAACAAGGTCACCCTGGACGCGACCGATCCGATTTCCAAGCAGACCGACTACAAGAAGTGCGCCGTCAAGGTGCTGGCCGTCTAGGAGCTTCGCCATGCGCAACAAGCCATTGCTGATCGCCGTGGGCCTGACGGTGGTGCTGGGGATACTGGTGTTCGTCGCCGGCTGGATGTTCGGCAGCCACCGCTCGCCGGAGACGGCGGCGCCGGCCGAAGCCGCCGGCGTCGCGCCTCCCGCGGTCGACGCGCCGCCGCCCGGTGCGCAGATCGACGCCATCCGCCGCGGCGTGCCGATCGATCAGGAGGGCGCGCCACCGCCGATGGCGCGGGTCGAGAACACCGACATCAAGCGGGTACGCGCCTATCCGATGCAGCCGCCGACCATTCCGCACGCCATCGACGGCTACCAGGTCGACAAGAACAGCAACCGCTGCATGCTGTGCCATGCGCGCGCCAATGCCGCCACTTTCCAGGCGCCGCCGGTCAGCGTGACCCACTACATGGACCGGGACGATCAGTTCCTGGCCACCATTTCGCCGCGCCGCTACTTCTGCAACCAGTGCCACGTGGTGCAGACCGATGCCAAGCCGCTGGTGGCGAACAACTTCCAGGACATCGACAGCGTCATCGCGACCACGCCGGCCGCGCCGACGACGCCGGCCAAGCAGGGGAGCGAGTGAGCCATGTGGGAACGGACCAAGCAACGCGTGCTGCCCATCTGGCGCACCCTGCGCTCACCCAGCCGGCACTACAGCCTGGGGTTCCTGACGGTGGCGGGTTTCGTGGTCGGGGTGGTGTTCTGGGGCGGCTTCAACACCGCGCTGGAAGCGACCAACACAGAGACCTTCTGCACCGGCTGCCATGAAATGCGCGACAACGTCTTCCAGGAACTGAAGACGACCATCCACTACACCAATCGTTCCGGCGTGCGCGCGACCTGCCCGGACTGCCACGTGCCGCACAACTGGACCAACAAGATCGCCCGCAAGATGCAGGCGTCCAAGGAAGTCTGGGGCAAGGTGTTCGGCACGATTGATACCCGCGAAAAGTTCCTCGATCACCGGCTGGAACTGGCGATGCACGAGTGGGAGCGCTTGAAGGCCAACGACTCGCTGGAGTGCCGCAACTGCCACGACTATTCGTCGATGGACCTGACCCGGCAGGGATCGCGCGCGGCCCAGACCCACAAGCTGTGGCTGGGCACGCAGAAGAAGACCTGCATCGATTGCCACAAGGGCGTGGCCCACCACCTGCCGGACATGACCGGAGTGCCGCAGGGCTGAACTCCCCAGCCGCTGCGGCTTCCCCAAAAACGAATCCGGCGACGCCGACAGATACGAAGGCCGGTGGCCGGCGCCATGCGTTCCGGCGGCTACTTGCCGCCGCGGCGACGCTCCTCCTCGCGCATTTTCTTGCGCAGGAACAGGCTGACCCAGATGCCGATGCCGAACATCACCAGGCTGCCGCCGATGGCGAGCCAGCCGACCGGCTCCAGCAGGATTTCACGAAGGATCGGATGCATGTGCGGCGGTTCCCCGGATGGACTGCGGGCAGGTTAGCGCGTCGGTGGCCTGCGGCATTGACCTGAATCAATGGCGGTTCGCGGAGGCGGGGTGCGAAGAGCGCGTGCAGGGATTCAACGGGCCGATATGCGATAAGGGGGGCGGAGGGCCGCATCCATGAGCGGAATCTATTCTTTGCTGATTTCCCCCGAGCACGCCGAACTGGTGCAGGGCGACGTCGGTGCGGATCTGGGCCAGGGATTCCGCCTGGTCCACGAACAGTCGCAGAAGCGCACCGGGGCGCGTTGGTACTTCTACGCCGAGCGCTCGTTGAGCAAGCCCGAGGCGCTGCGCCGCGCCCAGCAGTGGTACGACTCCAGCGGCCACCCCGACTGGCCGGGATTGGCCGAACGCGGCTGAACCCACCGTCCAGCGTCCTCGACATGGCCTTCACCGGACTTGTCACAGCTTGGATGGGCTCATCCAGGGACCGGTCCCATGCTGGAAGTTCAGAGTCCCGAAACGGCCAGCCAGTCCGTCCTGCTGGCGCTGGAGGATGGCATCCGGCGGATCCGCGATCCCCGTGAGGTGATGGCGTTCGCCGCCGCGCATCTGGCCCGCCACCTGCGCGTCGATCGCGTCTGCTATGCCGAGATGGACGAGGCCGGGGAGCGATTCGCCCTGCAGGTCGAATCCGGCAACGGGCGTTTGCCGCCGCTGGCGGGACAGCAGCGGCTGGACGATTTCGGCGACTTCGTGGGCGAATCGATGCGCCGCGGCGAGGTGCTTTGCTGCGACGACACCGCGGCGATCCGGGGCCTGTCGGCGCTGCAACGGCGCGCCTACCGCGACAGCGGCATCCGCGCGCACATCAGCGTGTCGCTGGTGCGCGACGGCGATTCCCGGGCAATCCTGGCGGTGCATCACGCCGATCCACGTGTCTGGACTTCCGCAGAACGGGCGCTGGTGCGGGACGTCGGCGAGCGCACCTCGGCATCGGTGCTGCGCACGCGGGTGGCGGCGGAACTGCGCCGCAGCGAGGCGCGGTTCCGCCAGTTGTTCGAGTCCATCGATCAGGGCTTCTGCATCATCGACGTGCTGTTCGACGCCGATGGCCACGCCTGCGACTACCGCTTCGTCGAGGTCAACGGCGCGTTCGCGCGCCACACCGGCCTGGGCGAGGTGGTCGGGCGCACCGCGCGCGAGGTCGTCGCCGATCTGGAAGCCTCCTGGTACGAACTGTACGGCGAAGTCGCGCTCACCGGGCAGCCGCGACGGTTCGAAAAACAGACGGTGGGCATGGGTGGACGCTGGTTCGAGGTTTACGCGTTCCCGCTGGAAGGAGGCGGCCACCAGGTCGGCATCCTCTTCAGCGACATCAGTGATCGCCGCCGGATCACCGACGCCATGCGCGAAAGCCAGTCGCAGCTGGCCGCGGTCATCGAGCACGTGCCGGTGGGCATCGGCCTGTTCGACACCGAGGGCCGCTACCTGATGGCCAACCCCCACCTGCAGGAACTGGTCGGCAACGTGCTGCCGTCGCGCGAGCCGCGCTCCCGCTGGCGCGCCTACGACGCCGAAGGCAACCTGCTGGCGCCGAGCGAGTATCCGAGTTCGCGGGCCCTGCGCGGCGAAACCGTGCCGCCGACCGTGGATTTCCATATCTACCTGGACGGCGAGGAGCGCTGGATCGTGTTCGGCGCGGTGCCACTGTGGCGCGACGGCAAGGTGGCCGGCGGCATCTCGGTGGCCCAGGACATCACCGAACGCCGGCGGGTGGAAAGCGCGCTGCGCGAGAGCGAATGGCGGCTTTCCACCCTGATCGAGGGTATCCCGCTGCTGGTGTGGCGATCCTCCGATCGCGGCTACTGGACCTGGGCCAGCCCGCAATGGGAGCAGTTCACCGGCCAGTCCCAGCAGGACGCGGTCGGGCTGGGCTGGCTGGCGTCGATTCATCCGGATGACCGCGATGCGACCTTGCAAGCGTGGGCGCGCGCGGGCGAACGCGAGGAGATGAGGGTCGAACACCGCGTGCGCCAGGCCGGCACCGGCAGCTACGTCTGGCATTCCACCCGTTCGCGCGCGTTGAAGGATCCGCGCGGACGCATCGTCGAATGGCTGGGCACGACCGCCGATATCCAGCAGTTCAAGAACCTGCACGCGCGCCAGCGCGAGCTGCTGGAACTTCAGGCCGACCAGAGCCGGCGCAAGGATGAGTTCCTGGCAATCCTCGCCCACGAGCTGCGCAATCCGCTGGCGCCGCTGCGGACCACCCTGGAGTTGCTGGTGGAGGCGGGCGATGCGCCGTTCGCGCCCGCGCTCGCGCGGATGCAGCGACAGGTCGATCACATGGTAAGGCTGGTGGAGGACCTGCTGGAGGTTTCGCGGATCACCCACGGCACCATCGAGCTCCGCCGCGAGCAGCTGGACGTCAACGAGGTGCTGCAGGTCGCCATCGATACCAGCCGGCCGTGGATAGAGCAGGCCGGACACCAACTGGAGGTGGCGCTGTCGCCGCGCGCCTGCATCGTCGACGGCGATCCCGTGCGGCTGGCGCAGGTGTTCTCCAACCTGCTGAACAACGCCGCCAAGTTCACCCATGCGCCGGGCCGCATCGCCCTGGGTTCGCGCCGGGAAGAGGGCTGGCTGCGGGTCAGCGTCGCCGACAACGGCGTGGGCATGCCGCCCGAGCGGATTGGCGAGATATTCAACCTGTTCACCCAGATCCGGCAGGAAAAGCAGCAGATGCTGAGCGGACTGGGCATCGGCCTGACCCTGGTTCGCAGCATCGTCGAACTGCACGGCGGGCACGTGCGTGCGCACAGCGACGGCATCGGCCAGGGCAGCCACTTCGAAGTCGAACTGCCGCTGGTCAACACATCGAATCCGGGAGAAGACGACATGGCCACCGACTACACCACGCCTGGAAACCGCCATCGGGTGATGGTGGTGGACGACAACCGCGATGCGGCCGACGCCATCGCCGAGTACCTGGAGTTCGCCGGCCACGACGTCGCGGTGGCCTACGATGGCGAAGCGGCGCTGGCGCGTTTCGCCGGTTTCGCGCCGGAGATGGTGCTGATGGATCTGGGCATGCCCGGCATCAGCGGCTACGACACCGCCACCCGCATGCGTGCCCTGAACAGCGGCGCGGCGCTGACCCTGGTGGCGCTCAGCGGCTGGACACACGAGGAGGACAAGCGACGCTCGCGCGAAGCCGGATTCGACGCGCACCTGGCCAAGCCGGTGGAAGTGGCGACCCTGCGCCGGTTGATCGAGGAACATCTCGGCCGCGGATGAGCGCGCCGCCCCGCCATCGCGGCGGCTTTCACTTGGCGTGATCATCGCGCCGTGACAATGGAATTCCCGATCAGGAATCCGGTCATGGAATCGCACGCCCATCACGCCGAACCGCCACAGGGAGCGGGCAGGCGGCGCGGACAGATCCTGCGCTTCCTGTTCCGCTACCGGAACTCGGGCCTGTTCTCCGGGCTGGATACCAGCCTGGAGGATGCCGCGCTACAGGTACCGGAAGGCACGCCGCAGGAGCTGGCCCAGGATCTGGAGGCACTCGGCCCGGCGTTCGTGAAGATCGGGCAGATGCTCTCGACCCGGCCGGACATCGTGCCGCCGGCCTTCGCCAGTTCCTTCGAGCGCATGCAGGAGCGGGTGGAACCGGTGTCGTTCGAGGCCGTGCGCGAAGTGGTGGAAACCGAACTCGGCGTGCGCGTGAGCCATGCCTTCTCCGGGTTCGAACCGGAGCCGCTGGGCTCGGCGTCGCTGGCGCAGGTGCATCGCGCCTGGTTGCGCGACGGCATGGCGGTGGCGGTCAAGGTGCAGAAGCCCGGTATCGCCCAGCAACTGCTCGGGGATCTGGAACTGCTGCGCGGCTTCGCCCGCAATGCCGATCGCTTCACCGAAATGGGGCGGCGGGTGCGCTTCGCCGACTGGCTGGAGGAATTCAGCCGTACCCTGTTGGCCGAGCTGGACTACCAGGCCGAGGCCGAGAACCTGCTGCGGTTCCGCCTGCACCTGGCGCCGTTTCCGGAACTATGGGTACCGGCACCCGTCGCCGATCTCAGCCGGCGCCGGGTACTGACCATGGAGCTGGCCGAGGGCATCCGGGTGGATCAGATTCCGGGCGTGCGCCGGACCGAGCAGCCGATGGATTTGCTGGCATCGGCGCTGCTGCGCGGCTATCTGGACCAGATCTTCGTGCATGGTGAAATCCATGCCGATCCGCATCCGGGCAACCTGCGGGTGACCCGTGACGGCCGGCTCGCGGTGTTCGATTTGGGCATGGTGGTGAACGTGCCGCCCAAGCGACGCGACTGCCTGCTCAAACTGCTGTTCGCCGCGGTCGACGGACGCGGTGAACAGGCCGCCGACGAGGCCATCGCCATGGGCACCCGGCTGGAGGATTACGACGAGGAGCGTTTCGTGCGCGAGGTCGGGCACCTGGTCAGTCACTACAACGCGCATTCGGCCTCGGCCTCGGCCGGCAGGGTCGTGCTGGAACTGGTACGGGTCGCCACCACCAGCGGGTTGCGCACGCCGCCGGAACTGAGCCTGCTGGGCAAGGCGCTGTTGAACCTGGATGCGGTCTGCCGCCAGTTGGCACCGAAGATGGACCCGAAAGCGGTCGTCGAACGACACCTGCAGCATGTGATGCGCGCGCGCCTGCGGCAATCGTTCTCCTCGTCCAACGTCGCCAGCGAACTGATCGAGATCCAGACCTTGTTGCGGGAAGGTCCGCGCAAGCTGTCCGACGCGCTGTCGCTGGTGGCGGAAAACAAGCTGCAACTGCGGGTGGCCGGGCTGGAGGAATCGCGGCTGATGGAAAACCTGCAGAAGATCGCCAACCGGATTGCCGCCGGGCTGGTGACCGCCGCGCTGATCGTCGCGTCCTCGCTGATGATGCGGGTGGAAACCCGCAGCACCCTGTGGGGCTATCCGACCGTCGCGCTGCTGTTGTTCCTGCTGGGCGCCGGCCTGGGCGTGGGCATCGTGATCAGCGCCCTGCGGCGGGATCGGACCGCACGCTCGCGCGAGGAGCGGGCACCGCGCTGAGCCAGGCCATGAGCGCGTTCCTCTACCTGTTTCCCTGCGCCGGAGAGGATCTGGCCAAGCTCGGCATCTCGCGGGATCCGCTGGGCCGCATCCGCGGCCTGGCGCCGCGCTGGTTCGAATTCTTCGACCTCGACCACGCCCTGCTGTTGCAGGCCGACGCATTGGCCGAGGCGCAGGCGTGGGAAACCGCGCTGAAACGCTCGCTGCGCGAGTACAACGCGCCCGCGCCACTGTTGTCGGTGGCTGCCGCGGGTGGTCATACCGAGTGGTTCCGGGGCGCCCAGCGGGACATCCGCACCCACATGGACGCGATGGCGGAGCAAGGTTTCCACCTGCATCCGGCGCGGCCATGGCTGCGCGACGCCGTGCTTCGTGGCAGCGATGACCCCTATGGCCGGGCCGAGGCGATCTGGCAGGCGATGCTCGACGCGGGCGTCGAACCGGAATCCTCCGCGCGTCATCCGTTCGCGCAGGCGTTGCGGGACCTCTGCGACGAACAGATCGCACTGGACCTGGCGCTCGACGCGCGCGTCCCGTCGGCGATCGCGGCGTGGCATCGCCGGCATCGCGCCTGAGCGGTCAATCCGGCGCCTTGGCGGGGACGAACGGCGAAACCGGATCGCTGGCGGGGAAGGTTTCCTCCAGTGATTCGTCCTGGTTCTCGCTTTCACGCTGCTTGCGTTTCTGCCGTTCGTGCGGTGTCTCGGGCGCGTCCCGATGCTCGTCCGGTGCGGGCGGATCCTTGCGGTCGCGGTTCATGGCGTGCTCCATTGGAGGAACGGCTCCAGTCTGGAAGCGCGCCGGTGGTACCCGCGTGAACGATCCGCCGAATCCCGATGGAAGCGTGCGGGAATTCAGCGGCGGTTGCGAACGCCGGTGCCGAGCGGATCCGGATAGTCGCGCTCCGGATTGCGCCGGCCGGTTCCGCGTGGCACATCCGGCTGGTCGTGTTCCTTCCAGCGTGCCTTGTCGTTGCGAAGGCGATCGGCGGTATGCGCCTTTTGCTCATCGCTGTCCGGGTTGTTGCGGGATGGGGCCTCGGGTTTGCTCTTCATGGCATGCGCTCCTCGTTGTCGGGGCAGGGATGCAGGGGAGGGTAACTAGGGAGGGAACGTCGCGCCGGCCACGCGCGCGGCAACCTGGCGAAGATCACGGCGCAGTTCGCGCAACGCTTGGTCACGCGCTTGGCCCTGCATGCGCAGGATGGCGGACGGATGCCAACTGGCGATGGCCTCGGTGCGTTCATCCAATGCACGCCAGCGACCGCGCTCGCGGGTCAGCCGGAACGCATTGCCGAACAGTGTCTGCGCGGCCATCGCGCCCAGCGCCACCACCCAGCGCGGCCGCAGCCGCAGCAGTTCGGCGGCCAGCCACGGCCGGCACGCGGCCTGTTCGCCGGCGTTTGCGCGCTGGTGCAGGCGCACCTTGCCGCGCTGGCGGAACTTGAAGTGCTTGACGGTGTTGGTCAGGTACACCTCCTCCACCGCAAGTCCGCTTTGTTCCAGCAGTTCGCGTAGCAGGCGCCCGGCCGGTCCCACGAACGGCTCGCCCTGGCGATCCTCCTGATCGCCAGGCTGTTCGCCGATGAACATCACCGCCGCGCGTGCCGGACCGCGGCCGAAGACGGTCTGGGTGGCGTCGCGCCAGAGCGGACATGCCCTGCAGTCCGCCGCGCGCAGCCGCAACTGCCGTAGCGAACCGGCGGGAACGGTCTCGACCGGTTTGGCCAGCGGTACCTGCGCGGGCGGTACGCGCGGCATCGCGCTCAGGCGTCGGGGCGCGCGCGCGAATCAGGCATCGGCCAGTTCCTGGATCGAGGGCCTGCGCGGCGCGACGGTCGAGCTCGCCGGGATCGGCAGGGGCATTGGCGCGACCGCGACGGCATGACGGCGCTCGCCGGCCGCGAGCACACGCAGGCGTGCGATGCGGCTGCGGGCCCAGCGCGCGGCCCAGCGCATGCCCGCCGCCACCGAACGCACGGCGACATTGGCCTGCGGGTTGAGCGGGTCGTGCAGTTGCACGCTCACCAGCCAGCCGTCGCGGCAGGGATGGATTTCCAGCACCCTGCGACCCTCGAGCATGAGTCTTGCCCCGGCCCATGTGTCGTCGGCGGTCGCTTCCACCCAGGTGAAGTCGGCGGGAAGCTTCATCGGCACGGCTTTGGTCATGGGATGCATCCTGATCTGTGGGGGATGCGGTTACTTAGCAGATTGCATGCCACTCGAAAATGACTGGAAACGGCAACGCGAATGCGCATGCGCATTCGCATGGAAGCACTCGTTTCCGGACGCGCGAAAAAATTTCACTTCAAGTGCAGAGCACGTGAAGAGGATGCGTTTGCATTGCGCTCACAGCACCGGTTCTAGCGTACTTGTTCAGTTGCAAAGCCAAAATCGTTCCTGTTTTTCCGTAACCGGGAGTGAACATGAAACGCAGCGAAAAGAAGACGACTAAGAAGGCGGCGAAGAAGGCTTCGCCTGGCAGCGCTGCCAGGAAGACATCATCGGCCGCCAGCGCGGACACCGCGGCGAAGACGGCGCAAAGACAGCGGCGCCTGCAGGAAGAAGCCATGGACAGGAATGCGCGGGCACCTTCGACGAAAAAGCAGCCGGTACAGGCCGGAAGTCGTAGGCAACCCGAACCGCCGTTGAGCCGGCAGCATCTGCGCAAGCCGGGCAACGAAGCCGAACTCGAGCTCCCGCCACGCTTCCTGGCCCCTGACTATCGCGGCAGCGGCAAGCTCCAGGGCCTGCGGGCGCTCATCACCGGCGGAGACTCGGGCATCGGACGCGCGGTCGCGGTGCTGTTCGCGCGCGAAGGGGCCGACGTGGCCATCGTGTACCTGGACGAGCACGAGGATGCACGCGAAACCGCGCGCCATGTGCAAGCCGAAGGACGCCAGTGCCTGCTGATCAGCGGGGATGTGCGCGATGGTCGGTTCTGCGAGCGCGCGGTGGCGGATGTGGTGGCGTCCTTCGACGGGCTGGACGTCCTGGTCAACAACGCCGCGTTCCAGCAACACGCCAAACGGCTCGAGGACATCAGCGACGCACAGTTGGCCGAGACCCTGCAGACCAACATCGGCGGCTACTTCAACATGACCCGCGCGGCGCTGCCGCACCTGGGGGAGGGGGCGAGCATCATCAACAGCGGATCGGAAACCGGACTGTTCGGCAGCAAGGAACTGCTCGACTATGCGGCGACCAAGGGCGCCATCCACGCATTCACCAAATCGCTGGCGAGCAACCTGCTGCCACGCGGCATCCGGGTCAACGCGGTGGCGCCGGGACCGGTGTGGACGCCGCTGAACCCGGCGGACCGCGAGGCGGAGAAGGTGGCCACGTTCGGCAAGGACAGCGACATGGGCCGTCCCGCGCAACCAGAGGAGCTTTCGCCGGCCTACGTGTTCCTGGCCTCACCGATCACCGCCTCCTATATCAGCGGCGCGGTGTTGCCGGTGATGGGCGGACCCTACGGCTAGCGGGACAGGCCTGGCGGGGCGCGACCGCCGTCAGGTGNTCGCGCAGCCCGGTTTCGCCGGACTGCTTGGCGCAGTGCGCGCAGCAGTAGATGGTGCCGTCACTCTCCACGCCATGGCCGATGACCGCGCAGCCGCAATGCGCGCAGCGCGGCGCGAAGGCGTGGATCGCGCACTCGAAGGCATCGAAGGTGCCGGTACGTCCCTGCTGGGTCAGGGTGAAGCTCTTGTCGTAATCGTTGCCGCATACATCGCATCTGGCCATGGGATGGCTCCTGTCGTGGAGTGATGGAGACGCGCGCCTGGCGGACGGACGCCACTAGTAGACGCCTTCGGGACTGGGCTGGGGCCGGCCGGGAACATCCGGCGCGACGCGTTCCAGGATTGGCGCGAGGACCTGTTCGGATTCCTCCAGCCACGCCAGCATGCGCAGCGCCCAGTCACGCAGGTCATCGCGGGTGGACCGCTGCGAGGCCTGGTCGAACAGCGGCCAGGCTTCATCCAGCATGGACTGCAGCGCAAGCGCGGCGTGATGTTCGTACTCCGCGGGCCGGAATCCGGGCAGGCGGGTCGCGCCGTCCTCGCCCGCGGTCGAGGTGTCGAAGCCCGCCCATATCCCGTCCTCGGCCTGGTGCTGGGCCAGGATCATGCGGGCGAGGGTGCGCAGCGATTCATCCCCGGCATGTTCCAGGATGCCGTTGGCCAGGCGGCGTTCGCGCAGTCCCAGCGCGAGTGCCGAGGCGACGAAGGCGTCGTCGTCGAAATCCGCGCCGGCGGTGCCCTCGCGCGGCCGCGCGGCCAGATGGCGGAACAGCACGACCGCGCCGGTGGCCAGGGCCAGCCACGCGATCAGGGATGTCCGATGCTTCATGCGGATTCGCCTCCTCACGGCCGCCCGTGCAGGCGGCCGTGGTCATGGTTGGCGTGGACACGCCTCAGTGGGTGCTGCCCCCGGTGGGCGTGGTGCCGGTGGTGGTGGCAGGACGGCTTGTCGCGCCGCGATTGCGACCGCCGGCTTCGGAGGTCGTCGGGGTTTCGAGCCCGGCGTCTCCGGTCCGTCCCATGCCCGGCGTCACCCGGATCTCGTTGTGGACCTCGCGCACGCCGCCGCATGCATCGGCGATGTCCTCGGCGCGGTGCTTCATCCAGCGTTGTTCCACCGTGCCGCTCAGGGTGGCGACGCCGCCACTCACGCTGATCTGCAGATCGTCCGCGTCCAGGTAAGGGTCGTCGGTAAAGCGTTCATTGAGATCCTCGGTGATGCGCTCGTCGGAACGGGTGTAGCCGCGCGGCCCGCGTCCGCGGAAATTCCGCTGGCCGGATTCCTGGCCATACCCGGAGGCCCCGGCGCGGGTGTCGTCGCGCCAGTCGGACGGGCCGCGACCCATCCCGCCGGAGGACTGGCCGTAACCGTAGCCGGAACTGCTGCCGTAGCCGACGCCGGGTTCGCGTGGATAGCGCCCGCTGCGCCCATAGCCGCTTCCGGCGAACACGTCGCCCTGCGCGTAGCGCTGGCTGAAATCCTCGGGCCCGTAGATCCGGCCCGGATCGCGCTCGCGTCCCCAGGCCTGGCTGTATTCGCCCGGCGGGTCGTAATAGCCGCTTTCGCGGTCGCCCGTGCGCCCGGCCGGACGATAACCGCCGGCGAAGTCGCTATCGTCGAAGCCCCGTCCGTATTCGCGCTGGCCGGCGTCGCCGCGGCCGCTGAATCCGGAGCGTCCGCTTCCACCGCCATATTGCCCGCGCACATCCTCGTCGGACTCGCGGCCGCGTCCCCAGCGCTCGTACTCGTCCGCGCCAAACCGGCCTTCTTCCCGGGCCTGTGCGCGCGTTCGCGATGGCTGGATACCGGCGGTGCCATAGCCTTCGCCATAGCCACGCGAGGAACGCTCGTCGTCGGGATGCCTGTCTTCCGGACGCATGCCTTCGTGTTGCCTGCCGTATTGCCGGTTGTACTGGTTCATGTCCTGTCTCCGGTTCTGCCACCATTCGCGGCTGGCGTCTGCCAGCTGCGTTGCCAGTTGCCGCAGTTCGCCTATCGCGGCCTTCAGTTCGACGCCCACGTGCCTGCCGTCGTCGTGTCTGCTCTCGTCGTGTCTGTTCTCGTCCATTGCCTGCTCCTGGAAGAAAGGAGTGGAAAGGAGCGTGGTGCGCCACTCCGTCCGTGGACGGCACGCAAACGGCATGCCATCGCCACGGGCCGGCAGGCGCGGGCGCCGACGGCGCCGGTCGGCCTCGGCAGGCAGCTTTTGCGTCGAAAGGAAGTTTGTGCGCGGAGCGGATCGGCACGCGGTTTGCGTAGGTAAGCGGCAGACGAATGAAGCGCGACGGCGCGGAGGTGGAACATGAAACGCTGGATGATCGCCGGCCTTGTGTGGGCCATGGCCGTGGCCGTGATACCGGCCTGCGACCGCCGGGACGATCCTTCGGTTCCCCCGGCCAGCACGGGCAGCAGCACTCCGCCCGGTGAAAGGGTCGATGCGGGTGCCGACGACAAGGCCGCGGTGAAAGACGAGCCGGTCCACCTGACCCAGCCGCCGCCCACCGCGACCGAGTGCGACGGCAAGGTCGGCGACGAACTCGCGTCGTGCCTGCAGGACCATGCGGCGCGCAAACGTGCGACACCGCCTTCACCCTGACGCAGAAATTTCACGGGATGCAGCATGTGCCGCCCGCGCAGCCGCTTGGACGCGCCTGCGCGAGCTCCACCGTTGGCATGGACATTGCGGAGTACGCCACGGCGCCGGTTATCTCCAGTCGCCGCATTTCTCCCAACAGAAGGCGTTCCCATGTCTCGTACCCCACTGTCATTGAATCCTTCCTCGACGAACACCCACGGCACTGCGACCTCCGCCCCGCGCGGACAGGACCAGGGCAGGCGCCGGGAGCCACGCGGATTCGCCGCGATGGATCCGGAACGGCAACGCGAAATCGCACGCAAGGGCGGGCGCGCCGCGCACCGCAGCGGCAACGCGCATCAGTTCGATTCCGAAGAAGCCCGCGAAGCGGGACGCAAGGGCGGCGAGGTGGTCAGCCAGGATCGCACGCACATGGCCCGGATCGGCGCGCGCGGTGGCGAAGCGCGTGGCGCGAATCGCCGGCAGCAGACGCGCGAGCGTGGCATCGAGGGCGGCGAGGGAAGTACGGAGCCGGAGGATGGCGGGACCCTGCTATCCGGGAGCACGCCGTCCACGCGTCATCACTGAGGTGAGGAAAACGGCAAACCGCGAACCGCGGAATCAATCACCCGCGCGGGGCGGTGCCGGTCTCGCCCTGCCGCGGGGAACCGCCAATGGCCATGCGATCCAGCAACGCGCCACACTGGACGACGGCCATGTCGATCCGGTCCAGGCCGGAGCGGACGTCATCGATCTGGCCCTGCGCGAGCGCTTCCCGCGCGATGGAATTGGCATACAGGATCAGGTTCAACTCGTTGCGCAGATCGTGCTGCCAGTCAGACATCGTCGCGCTTCCTGGCCAGGTGGTTGTGCACGGTGCGCACGCTGATGCCCAGGGCCCGGGCGGTCGCGGTCTTGTCGCCGGCGTGGAAGGCCAGGGTCTTGCGCAGCATTTCCGCCTCCACCTGGGCGAAGGTCATGCCCACCTGGAAGCGCACGCTCGCCGGGTCGTCGTCGCCCGGCAATCCGCGCCGGTCCAGTTGCAGCGGAACCGCGCGCACGCTGTCGTCCTGGCTGCGCAGGTAAGCCAGTTCGATCGCGCTGGACAGTTCGCGCACGTTGCCCGGCCAGGCGTGCGCCATCAGGCCCGGCAGGCAGCGTTCCTCCAGCCGCCGGGCGTGCCCGGTGCGCCGGTTGAGCCGATCGACGAAGGCGGTGGCCAGCAGCGGGATGTCCTGCTTGCGCGCACGCAGCGGCGGCACCTCGATGGGGTAGCGGACCAGGCGGAAATACAGATCCTGGCGCAGATCGCCGCAGCCATCCGCCGACAGGCGATGGGTGGCCGCGATGACGCGCACGTCGATCGGCACCTCGCCCTGGCCGCCGATTCGCTGGACCACGCCGGTTTCCAGTGCGCGCAGCAGGTAGACCTGCAGCGCCGGCGGCATGTCGCCTATCTCGTCCAGGAAGAGCGTGCCGCCCTGGGCCTGCTCGAAGAAACCCAGGTGGCGCGCGGCGGCACCGGTGAAACTGCCACGCTCGTGGCCGAACAGCTCGCTGGCGAGCAGTTCGCCCGGAAGCGCGCCGCAGTTGACCGCGACGAAACGGCCGCCACGGCCGCTCTGCGCATGGATGGCACGCGCCGCCAGTTCCTTGCCGCTGCCGGTCTCGCCGAACAGCAGCACGCTCACGTCGTGGGGCGCCGCGCGGGCGATCTCCTGGCGCAATGCCTGCATCGGCGGACTCTCGCCGAGCAGTCCATCGCCGTCGTCGCGCAGCGCGGCCTCGCGCGCATGGTGTGACTGGCGCACATCGTCGAGCAGGCCCATCAGGCGGGTGGGCGGCAGCGGCTTGGGCAGGTAGGCCGAGGCGGCGGAGGCCACCGCCCGCCGCGCATGCTCGATATCGCTGCTGCCGCTGACGAACACGATCTGTCCCTGGTGCTGCACCGGGATGCGCTCGAGCACGTCGAAGCCGGTGCCATCCGGCAGGTGCATGTCCAGCAGGGTCAGCTCGGGGTCGTGGCGCGCCAGCCAGGGCGCGGCATCGGCGACGCGATGGAAGGCATGTGCCGTGAAGCCGCGGCGCCGGGCCATGTCCAGGGTCATCGACGCGAACTCGGTGTCGTCGTCGACGATGGCAAAGCATGGATTCGGCATGTTCACTCTCGTGGATCACCAGCATGTGAGCATCACCCAACGGCTGTTAGGGCAACGCGAAGCGGACACGGCCACATCGGGATGCGATGTGCATGCCGTGTTGATGTTCATGAAGGTGATCGCGCGACCCATGCGCGCATCCTGTCACGCGCGGGTGCGAGGCCGATTCAGCCCAGCCGCTGATCCATCCGGAAACGGTGCGCGGCCAGGTAGCTGATCCGCGTGAACAGCGGATGGCGCGGATTGAGCAGCAGGTTGTGCTCGCACGGGCACAACGCGCTGGGCACCTGCGCCGCCAGGGTATTGCCGGTGGCGAGCCAGGCGTCGCCCAGCGCCTGCACTTCGGTCCGGTAGGGACGCTCCCGCCAGAGCAGATCCTCGGCGACCTCGATGACATGCAGCGAACCGGACGGAACGCGCGCCTCGATCAACTTCAGTTGATTGACCGGCGTGCTTTCCAGATGCGCACGATGTTCGAGCATCGCCGCGGCGGCGCTGCAGGCGGCGTAGATCACCGGCAACTGCCCGCTGGTCCAGCGGCCAGGACGGTCGGAGACGGGGAATACGTGGGTGACGGCGGTGTCCTCGACCATCACGAAAGCGGGCATCGTTTCGTTCGCCATGGCGCTGCTCCCTCGAAGGGATGATCGATGATGGGTTCGGAGACGCGAAGACCGTGTGCAACCGTGGCCTTCACATGACGGGTCCGCGTGCTCGGGTAGGGTCGGATTCCTCCGTTTCCGCTTCGACATGCGCGCAATTTCCGGTTTTTTCCATCGCCAGCGACACCCCCGCGCCACGCGCTGGCCGGCGCGGGTGCTGGCGATGATCGCCGTAGCCTGCATGGCTGGGGCGTTCGCCACGGCTCCGGCCTCCGCACCGCCTTCCTCATCCTCCGTCGGCACGACGTCGGAATCGGCGCAGACCACCGCGCGCGAAGTGCTGGAGGAAGTGGGCGAGCGCGACAACGCGCCGCCCTACAGCCGGCGGCTGTGGCAGGGCGCCGCTTTGGAATGGACACGTGCCATGCCCGCGATCGAGCGCGATCTCGCCGGCGCATGGCAGGAGCTGCGGCGGCAGGTGGCGGAACGGTTCTGGGGATTGGCGGCGCTGCTGTTGGCCTGGGCCGGGACGCTGTGGCTGGTTCCCTGGTCGATCTCGAAACTGGTTCCGCGCCTGCCCGAAGGACGCATCCGGCGGTCGCTGCCCGCGTTGCTGCGGGTCGCCGGCACCACCCTGTGCAGCGCGGTCCTGCTGATCGCGATTGGCCAGGTGCTCGGATGGGGCGCGCCAGCCGGTTCGCCGCTATCGGCATTGCTGGGGCCGCTGATCGGCGTTCTGGCCTTCGCGGTGTTCATGGCCAGCCTGGGCCGCAACGTGCTGTCCTGCGGCGATGCGGGCCTGCGCCTGCCCGACATTCCGGACGAGGTGGCCGCGCGGATGCGCCACGTTCCGTGGTTGCTGGCGGGGTCCGTCGCCGCCGCGACCTGGCTGGAGATCCTGCTGGTGCGCTGGTTGCCTGGACAGGGCTATGCGTCGCGCCTGGCGACCGCGGGACTGGCGGTGTTCCTGGCCGCGGTGCTGGCCAGCGTGTGGTCGCGGCTGGGGCTGGCCCTGCGCACGAACCCCGCCGACGCGCCGACGGGACGCCATCGCGTCCTGCTGCGCGGCGTGGTGGTGGTGGGTTGGGGGCTGATCCTG
The DNA here is from genome assembly GCF_052044485.1 of Pseudoxanthomonas sp. 22568. Classification (NCBI taxonomy): domain Bacteria; kingdom Pseudomonadati; phylum Pseudomonadota; class Gammaproteobacteria; order Lysobacterales; family Lysobacteraceae; genus Pseudoxanthomonas; species Pseudoxanthomonas sp. 22568. The sequence goes on along the minus strand of NZ_JBQENC010000003.1, from coordinate 155,594 downwards.
GGCAGCCTGTCCGCCACGCTGCTGGGCTACTACGCCGCCGGCGGTTTCCTGATCAAACAGACCTTGTGGGGCGGCGTGGTGCTGGTGTTCACCTATCTGCTGGCGGCGGCCAGCGGCGACACCATCGATGCCTACCTGGGCGGCGGTGGCCGCGCCGGGCGGGTGCTGGCGTGGCGACTGGGACTGGAGCCGCGCAAGGTCGATCAGGTCGGCGCGCTGGTCTACGGCGCGGTCCGCCTGCTTCTGTTGCTGTGCGCGCTGGTGCTGCTGGCCGCGCCCTACGGGCTGGGGCCTTCCGAACTGTTCGCACGCCTGCATCCGCGCACGGCGGTGATCGCGATCGGCCAGCTCCGGCTGGGCGCGGGCGATCTGCTGCGGGCGCTGCTGGTGTTCGCGGCGGTGATGCTGGCCACCCGCTTGTTCGGACACTGGTTCAGCAGCCGCTATCTGCCGACCACGCGGCTGGATCCGGGCATGCGCAGTTCGCTGGTGTCGGTGGCGACCTATGCCGGCGTGGTCGTGGCGATATCGATGGCGCTGGCGGCGATGGGCGTGGGCCTGGACAAGATCACCTGGATTGCCAGCGCGCTGACCGTGGGCATCGGCTTTGGCCTGCAGGCGATCGTGCAGAACTTCATTTCCGGCCTGATCCTGCTGGCCGAGCGCCCGGTGCGGGTCGGCGACTGGGTGGTAGTGGGCGACGCCGAGGGCGACGTGCGCCGGATCAACGTGCGCGCCACCGAGATCACCATGGCCGATCGCACCACCGTGCTGGTGCCCAACTCCGAACTGATCACCAAGGTGGTGCGCAACCGCACGCTGACCCGCTCCGAGGGACTGGTGAAGATCCTGCTGCCGCTGCCGGCGGCGACGACCGACGTGGAGAAGGCGGTGACGGTGGCGCGCGAGGTGATCGCCGCCAACCCCGACGTGCTGCCGCGGCCGGAACCGGTGGTGCTGGTCGAGGAGGTCAAGGACAACAAGATCTTCTTCAACCTGTCGGTGTATGTCGAAGGCCCGCGCCGGGTCGCGACGGTGCGCGGCGCGCTGCTGTACGAACTGCTGCGGCGCCTGCCGGAAGCCGGCGTGCCACTGGCCTGAGCGTGATACCTGTGAGCGCGCCCTACTGGCGGATGCAGACCGCCAGCCCGGGCGCGCCTTCGCCCTCGGCGAACACGCTGATGCGTTCGCCGACCTTGCGGAAGGCCAGATCGAACCGGCGCGCGCCCAGCCGCAGGTCGCTGATGGTGACATCCTCGATGCCCGGTGGCAGTTCGGGCTGGTTGATCTCCACCATCTCGCCGCGGCCGTCGATGTCGATGCCCAGGCAAGCTTGCAGCAGCATCAGCGCCGATCCGGCCGCCCATGCCTGTGGCAGGCAGGCCACCGGATAGGCGACCGGCGGCGCGCCCTGGGTGCGGGAGAAACCGCAGAACAGCTCGGGCAGGCGCATGTCGAAGTGCACGGCCGCCTCGAACGCGCCGCGCAGCAGCCTTGGCGCGCCACCACGAAAACCGGTGCGCGCGATGCCGCTGGCGCACAACGCGTTGTCGTGCGGCCACACCGAACCGTTGTGGTAGGAAATCGGGTTGTAGCGCGCCTCGCCACGCGCGACCGTGCGCACGCCCCAGCCAGTGAAGAACGGCGAGGACAGCAATTGCGCGGCGACCCCGGCGGCGCGCTCGGGCGCGGCCAGGCCGGTATAGAGCAGGTGGCCCGGATTGCTGGTGCGCACCCGGCACAATTGGCCTTCGCCATCGATCGCCAGCCCGTAGAACTTCAGTTCCTCGTCCCAGAAGTGCGTTTCCACCGCCTGGCGGAGCCGAGCGGCGCGCGCCTCCCAGGCGGCGGCGCGCCGGGTGGCGCTTTCCTCGTCCGGGGAAAGCGTCGCCAGCGCCGCCATGCCGCGCAACGCCGCGTAGACATACCCCTGCACCTCGACGAGCGCGATCGGGCCCGGCGCGAGCCGGCCGTCGGCATGGAACACCGAATCGCCGCTGTCCTTCCAGCCCTGGTTGCTCAGGCCGCTCCGCTCCCCACGCGCGTAGTCGAGGAAGCCCAGCGGGTTCGCGTCGCAGACGCGCTCCACCCAGCCGATGGCCGCTTCCAGCGATGGCCAGAGTCCGCGGATGAATGCATCGTCGCCAGTGCGGCGCCAGTACGCATGCGCGAGCATCACGAACAGCGGGGTGGTGTCGACGCCGCCGTAGTACAGGCCAAACGGCAGTTCGCGCAGGCTGGACATCTCGCCCTTGCGGGTCTCGTGCATGATCTTGCCCGGCGACGCGTCCAGGAACGGCGCGTCCTCCTTGGCCTGGTGTTCGGCGAGGAAGCGCAGCACGCCGCGCGCCAGCCCCGGATCGAGCCAGAGCGTCTGCAGCGCGGTGATCACGGCGTCGCGGCCGAACGGGGTCGAAAACCAGGGAATGCCGGCGTAGGGGTAGGGTCCGGTTTCCAGATCGCTGGTCAGCAGCGCCAGGTCCGAACGCGACTGGCGCATCCACTGATCGAACAGCGGACCGCTGCTGACGATGCGCGCGCCACGCCGCTGGCGCGAACGCATGCGCCGGCGCGCCAGTGCGGCCTGGTAGCGGTAGCGTTCACGCGAGGGCGGTTCGCCGGGGTCGGCGCCGGCCTCGATGTAGAACTCGCGGACCTCGTCCGGTTCCAGCACCAGCGGGAATTCCAGCTCGCCGGCGCCGGCGAACACCGGCGCCATCGAGAAGCGGATGTAGGAGGCGCGTTCGACGTTGTCCAGGCCGACATAGCGGAAGCCGTAGCCGATCTCGCCGGGCTCCGGTTCCATCAATCGTCCGCGCGCGGAACGGCGGCTGCCGCGCACCTCGAACATGTCCCAGAAGTCCGCCGCCAGGGTGAAGCGCAGCGGCAGGGTGACCCGCTGTTCGCCGTAGTTGACGCAACTGATGCGCTCGTACATCCGCTCCTGGCACAGGAAGCGGTTGCGGCTGATGTGGATCAGCCCCTGCGGCGTACCGGCTTCGTCCAGCGGCGAAAGCGCGCGGTTGGTGAGATGGGCGACGAACAGCACGTTGTCCTGGGTCACCGCGGCGCTGAGCAGGGTCGCCGCCTCGTCGCCCAGCCGCAGCCTGTAACCCGACAGCACGCGGGTGTCGCTGATGAAGAAACCCTCGGCGGGACCGGCGATGTCGCCGTAGCTGTTGGCGACCAGGAAACTGTCGCCGTCCTTCAACACATAGCGGGTGTACAGGGCGGCGTCGGCGGCTGATTCCATCGTTCAACCCTTGGCCATGCGCAGGTCCGGACGCGTCAGCAGGGTCTGGTAGAGCCCCACATATTCGCGCGCCATCGCGGTGACGGAGAAACGCTGCTCGAACACTTCGCGGATGCGGGCGCGGTCGAGCCGTTCCACCTGTTCGACCGCCGCGCTGGCCGCCGCGATCGAATCCACGATATGGCCGGTGACGCCTTCGTCCACCACTTCAGGCACCGAACCGCAGCGCCAGCCAATCACCGGGGTGCCGCAGGCCATCGCCTCGATCATCACCAGCCCGAACGGCTCGGGCCAGTCGATGGGAAACAGCAGGGCGCGGGCGTTGCCGAGGAAGGCCGGCTTCTCCTCGTCGTTGATCTCGCCGATGAACTCCACGCCGTCCTGCTCCAGCAGCGGACGGATGGTTTCGCGGAAGTAGACGCGGTCGTGGGTGTCGACCTTGGCCGCGATGCGCAGCGGCAGGCCGACCCGGCGCGCGATCGCGATCGCCCGATCCAGTCGCTTGTCGCGCGACACCCGGCCCAGGAACGCCAGGTAGTCGCCGGCCGGGTTTTCCGCCGGCTGGTAGAGATCCTCCGGCAGCCCGTGGTAGACCGTGCCCAGCCAGTTGGCCCAGGGAATCGGCCGGCGCTGGCTTTCGGAGATGGAGACCAGCGGGAATTCCGGCCAGCGCCGGTAGAACGCCGGCAGATCCTTCTTGTCCTGGCGCCCGTGCAGGGTGCTGATCGTGTGCGCGGCGACCGGCTCGAACAGCGGGAACGGCAGCAGGTCGATGTGGAAGTGGATGATGTCGAATTCGTTGGCACGCCGGGCCACGTCCGACAGCATCGCCAGGTGCGCGGCCACCGGCGACTTCAGTGGCGACTCGTCCAGCCGGATCGCGCAGTCGCGGCCCGGCACCAGGGTGGCCGAGGTGCGCGAGTCGCCGGAGGCGAACAGGGTCACGTCGTGGCCGGCGGCGACCAGCGCCTCGGTAAGGTAGGAAACCACCCGTTCGGTGCCGCCGTACAGCCGGGGCGGCACCGCTTCCAGCAGCGGGGAGATCTGGGCAATCTTCATCGCGCGGGCACTCCCGCCAATACACCGGGCCGCGTGTCGGGCAGCGCCTTCACCGTGCCTTCGGAACCACCGCCATCGCGCAGCGTCTCGAGGAATCCACGCGCCCAATGGCCGACGTCGTTGCCGCGCAGCTTCGCCATCAACGCGTGCCAGCGATCCTGGCGTTCGCGCAGGGGCATGCGCGCGGCCGCGTCGATGGCGTCGGCCACCGCATCGGCGTCGTGCGGATTGACCAGCAATGCCTCGGTCAGCTCCTCGGCCGCGCCAGCGAAGCGCGACAGCACCAGCACCCCCGGATCCAGCGGCGACTGCGCGGCGAGGTATTCCTTGGCGACCAGGTTCATGCCGTCGCGCAGCGGCGTGATCAGGCCGATCGCGGCGGCACGATGGAAGCCGGCCAGCACGCTCTGCGGGAAACTGTCGTTGACATAGCGGATCGGCGTCCACTCGGGCTTGGCGTGGCGACCGTTGATGTGGCCGGCCAATCCTTCCAGTTCGCGTCGCACCTCCTGGTACTCGGGTACTTGGATGCGGCTGGGCGGGGCGATCTGCAGGTAGGTGAGCTGTCCGGCGGAGGGCGCGCCGCTTTCCAGATGCCGCTCGAACGCGCGGAAGCGTTCCGGCAGGCCCTTGGAGTAGTCGAGCCGATCCACGCCGATCGCCAGCCGCCGGCCCGACAGGCTGGCGCGCAGATCGCGTTCGGCGATGCGGGCTTCGTCGCTCTGCGCGCAGGCCACGATCGCCTCGACATCGATGCCGATCGGGAACGCGCCGCTGCGGCCCTGCGTGCGGATGTCCTGCTGGCGCAACGCATGCCGGTAGTTGTCCAGATCCGTGCGGGTCTGGAAACCAGCCAGGTCGTAACAGGCCAGCGCGGCGAGCAGGCGGCGGTGCACGGGCAGGGCGGACAGCACGTCCGGCGGCGGCATCGGGATGTGCAGGAAGAAACCGATACGGTTGTCGATGCCCAGTTCGCGCAGGCATTGGCCGAGTGGAATCAGGTGATAGTCGTGCACCCATACGGTGTCATCCGGGCGCAGTTGGCCGGCGAGGGCTTCGGCGAACCTGCGATTGACCCGCCACCAGGCCTCGTGATGCTCGCGGTGGTAGTCGACCAGATCGATGCGGTAGTGGAACAGCGGCCACAGCACGCGATTGGCGAAGCCGTGGTAGTAGGCGTCGAATTCGTCCGCGGGCAGATCCAGCAACGCATACTCCAGCCGGCCGGCGCGGGTGCGCGCCAGTGGCAGGCGCGCGTCGCTGGCCATGCGACCGCTCCAGCCCAGCCACAGGCCGGGGCCGTCTTCCATGGCCGCGGCAAGCGCCACCGCCAGGCCCCCGGTCTGGGTTTCGCCGGGCAGGGCGACCCGGTTGGAGACCAGCACCGTGCGTCCCGCGTCCCCCTCGCCGCGAGCCACCGGCCGGTGCCGTGATTCGATGTTCATGCCAATACCTCGTCGTGTAGGGAATCCAGCAGCCAGCGGCGCACCGCGCCGGGATTGGCCAGTCGATGGCGCGCCGCGCTGGTGCGCGCCGCGCCAATCAGCACACTGACGCCGTCCAGCGCATTGACCTGGGCGAAACCCGGCTCGTCGGCGGGATCGTCGCCAATGAAGGCCGGTCGCCGGCCCTGGAACGGCGGCGCCTGCATGAAGGCCGCGATCGCCGCGCCCTTGTCCATTCCGACCGGGCGGATCTCGATGCCGTGCGCGCCGGGATGCAGGCGATGGCGCGGCAGCCGCGTCCGCGCGGACTCGGCGAATGCGCCCAGTTCCGGCGCTGCATCAGGCGCGGCGCGCCAGTGCAGGAACAGGCAGCCACCGCGGCATTCGATCAACGCGCCGGGAAAACGCGCGGCGATCGCCTCGGCTTCCGCCGCCAGCGCGAGAAAACCGGCATCCATCTCCGGTGCCGGATTCCATCCGGCGTGCCAGCGTCGTTCCAGTCCGTGCAGGCCGGCGACCGCCGCGATGTGCACGGGATCGAACAGGGCGTCCAGCGCTTCCACCGATCGACCGCTCACCAGCGCCAGCGCGCCGCCGCATTTGCGGGACAGCGCGGGCAGGGCCTGTTTGATCGCGGGATCAATCCGCACCGCATCCGGCGTGGGCGCATGTTCGGCGAGTGAACCGTCGACATCCAGGAACAGCGCCCAGTCATCCTCTATCAGCGGTGGTTCCGCTGCCAGGGTACTTTCGCTTTCCATGGTTTCATCCTAGGTAGCGCGGCGTGAGCGCGATGTGGATGAGTCTTCATCCCGCGCCAACATTTCGCGCACGGCGCGTTGACTGCCGCCGCGCGAGGCTGCGATCTCCCGGGCTGCGAGACGACGGCATGGTTTCCGGATTCGCGGATCAATGGAACGTGCTGCTGGAAGTGGTGTACGCGATGGCGCTGGCGGGCAGCATCGGCGTGGAGCGCGAAATCAAGAACCGGCCGGCGGGTTTCCGCACCCACATGCTGGTCGGTGGCGCGGCCGCCTTCCTGGTTGGCATCGGTGGCCTGGTGATGGCCGAGAGCATGCGCGAACCAAGCCCCATCCTCACGGTGGACCCGTTCCGGCTGGTGGAGGCGGTGATCGCCGGCGTGTCCTTCATCGGCGCGGGCACCATCTTCGCCCAGCGCGGCGCCGGTACGGTGACGGGCATCACCACCGCGGCTTCGTTGCTGATGGTGGCGGTGATCGGCGTGGCGGTGGGATTCGACTACGACCTGCTGGCGTTCCTGATCACCGCGGCCACGCTGTCCGTGCTGGTTGTGCTGGCCTGGATCGAGCGCCTGATCGCCCGTCGCCGACCGCCGGGCGGCCCCCCAAGGCCACCGGCTTCCGCTTGAGCGCCTACAGGGGTATGGTGGCGCCCGGGGGACATCGACCATTCCGCTACCTGGCTGCTCAGCGTCGCCATGACGGATACGCACAAGGAATTGCCCATAGTTCGCTCCACCCGGACGGTCGCCTGGTCGGGCATCGCGCTGGCGCTCGTGCTCGCGTATCTGCTGGGCTATTTCGTCTACCGCGACCATCAACTGAGGCTGGACGCGGCGCGGCGCCAGAGCATGGCGCTGGCCGAAGGCACGGCCAGGCTGCTGCGGCTGGAACTGCGGAACCTGGAACGGGCCATGGCCGGTATCGCCGGCGATGCCCAGCAGGCGTTCCGCACCGTCCCCGAATCGGCGTCGGCGCTGCTCGGCGAAGCGGTGGCCGGCGTCGTGGGCCGCCACCAGGAACTGCACAGCATCGTCATCGTGGATGCGGCCGGGCGCGCGATCACCCCCGGCCATGGCCTGCGGATTCCGCCGCCGCCGCGCGGGTCGCCGCCGCATGCCCTGCGCTTCGGCGCGCTCCAGCAACTGGATGGCGAATGGCTGTTGCCGCTGCTGACGTCGATGGACGACGGCCGCTGGATCGTGGCGCGCCTGCGGGTGGCGGAAATCCAGCGCCTGGTCGCCGGCCTGGACACCGGGCGGGACGGCGTGGTGACGGTGATGGATCACGGTGGCACGGTGCTGGCGCGCAGCCGCGACGCGGCGCACTACGTGGGACGCCGCTACCCCGAGATCCTCCCGTCCGGACCGCCATACGCGAGCAGCGCGATGATTCGCCGCAGCGGCGTGGACGGGGTGGTGCGGATCACCTCGCGCCTGCACCTGGACGACTATGGCGTGTTCGTCAGCGCGGGGCTGGGACGCAAGGAAATCCTGCACCCCTGGTATCTCCTGCTGTTCGGATCCCTGGCCGTCTACGTGCTGTACTGGGCCAGCCTGCTGTATCTCATGCGCCACACCCGCCAGGCGGCGCGCGCGCAGAAGCGCCTGATCTCGGAAGTGCGCCGCGCCGGCGAAGGCCTGCGGCTGGCGCAGCGCATCGGCAAGACCGGCAGTTGGGTCGTGCGCCAGTCGCCGCCGCGGGTGGAATGGTCCGAACAGGTATCGGAGATCTTCGGATTCGGACCCGAACGCAACAGCGCCGACCGGGAGGAGTTCTACGCGCTCGTGCATCCCGATGATCGCGATGCGCTGCGCGCGCGTTTCGCCCAGGCCTGGCAGAGCCGCGAACCCTTCACCGCCGAGTACCGGATCGTGCGCCCGGACGGGCAGGTACGCTGGCTGCTGACCCGCGGCGGCGCGGTCGAGGGTCAGGAAGGCGGCGCCGCGATGACCGGCACCCTGGTGGACATCACCAACGAACGCAGCGCACAGGCGCGCCTGCTGGAGACCGAACGCCAGTACCGCCTGCTGTTCGAGCGCAATCCGATGCCGTTCTGGGTCTTCGACCTGGAAACCCTGCGCTTCCTGGAGGTCAATGCGGCGGCCGAGCGCCACTACGGCTACAGCCGCGAGGAATTCCTCTCGATGTCCATCATGGACATCCGCCCGCCGCGCAGTTCGGTGGACATGCTGCAGTCGCTGACCGAGCCGGCGCCCTCGCACGAAGGCGAGGTCTGGAAGCACCTGAAGCGCGACGGCAGCGTGATCGACGTGCACGTGCGCACCGACACCATCAGCTATGACGGCCGGCCCGCGCGGCTGGTGCTGGCCGAGGACATCAGCGAAACGCTCGCCTACGAGCGCGAACTGAACTATCGCGCCAGCCATGACACCGCCACCGGCCTGCTCAACTTTCCCGGCCTGAAGGCCGCACTGGCGGCCGAGGGCAAGGGCAGCTATGCGCTGGCGTACGTGCAGCTGCGCGGGCTCGAGCTGGTGATCGACAGCCTGGGCCAGGCGGTCGCGACGCGCCTGCTGGATACCCTGACCAGCCGCCTGGAGACGCTGGCCGATCCGTGGGGCGAGACCGCGTTCGTGCCATCCGAGGCATTCGTGGTCGCGCTGCGCCCCGGCGTGGATGTCGACGAAGCGGTCGGCGCGCTGCATCGCGCGATGACCTTGCCGGTGGAGCAGGGCGGCTCGCGGCGCAGCCTGGAGGCGTGGGTGGGCGTGGCCCGGTTCGACGGCGAATCGTTCGAGAACGCGGTCAGCCATGCCGCGCTGGCCGCGCACGTGGCGCGTACGCAGGACGTGCCCATCCGCATCTTCGACGCGCCGATGGCGCAGGCCGCCAGCGAACGGCTGCGCATGATCGGGCGCATCCACGTGGCGCTGGAACAGCGCGATTTCATGCTCCATTTCCAGCCCATCTACCGGCTCGAGGATCGCCGGCCGGTCTGCCTGGAAGCATTGCTGCGCTGGCCGCAGGCCGATGGCGGATTCGTGCCGCCGTCGCAATTCGTGCCGCTGTCCGAGGATGCCGGGCTGATCACGACGCTGGGCGACTGGGTGATCGAGGAGGCGGCGCTATGCCATCGCAAGCTGGTCGCGGCCGGCTGGTCGGATCTGCCGATCGCGGTGAACGTGTCGCCGGCGCAGCTGCGCCGCCCCGATTTCGCCGAACGCCTGATCCGCCTGCACGAGCGCCAGGGGCTGCCGCGCGGCGCGCTGCACATCGAGGTCACCGAAAGCATGCTGCTGGACAGCCCGGAAGGCACCATGCGAACCCTGCGCACGTTGCAGAAACACGGCATCTGCACTTCGCTGGATGATTTCGGCACCGGCTTCTCCAGCATGTCCTACCTGCACCAGTTGCCGCTGGACGCGCTGAAGATCGACCAGACCTTCGTCCGCAACGTCGCCGATGACGACCGCAGCGCGGCGATCTGCCACGCCATGATCACGCTGGGGCACAGCCTGGGCCTGACCCTGGTCGCCGAAGGCGTGGAAACCCGCGCGCAGCTGGACTGGCTGCATCGTCACCATTGCGATCAGGTGCAGGGATATCTGCTGGCCCGGCCGATGGATCTGGCCGGGACCCTGGAACACCTTGGCCCGGCGCCGCCGCCGGAACTTCCGGCCAGGCCGTGAGCGATCCGGCCATGCGACGGATCATGGTCGACGGACACCTCGCCAGCCGGATCAATGCAGGGTCCAGATATCCGGGATCAGCGCTTCGGCCGATTCGCGGAAGCCATCCTCGAACTGGGGCGGCAGGCCGAGCGGGAAATTCTCGGCCGCGACCTGCAGGCAGGCGATCAGCCGTGTCTGCACGGGTTCGTCCACGGACTGCATGACGGTGGACGCCACGTAGCCCATGACCGCGAGCTGGCCCTGCAGCCTGCCGAAGTGCTTCAGTACGCTTTCGACCACTTGATCCTGATGTTGCATGCGCCGCTCCACCGCCGGCTCCAGGCGGCGGCAGAGGGCTTCCAGTTCGGCGAGGCGGGTTTCGATCGACGTCTTGCCCATGCGCATCTCCTGCTTGGCTTGCAGGACTGCACCTTTCCCGCGACCGCATCAAGAGAACGTGTGCGGGAAGCGGAGAACCGGTTGGCGATCCAGACGAGGTTGACCCGCCATTCCCGGCGACCGTGGTGGCCTCGGGCCGGTTCTCCTGTGGGGCTGCGGGTCAAGGCGAGGCTCCGCGAGGGAGTGCGTCCACTGAATATGCAGCCGGCCGGGATGTTCTCCGGCATCCACGCCCGCGAGTTTCCGCCACGCGGGGGAAATCGCGGGTGCAGGGCGGATCCACGCTTCGTTAAGAAGCGGGCGCCGCAAAGCGCGGGTTCATCCGCCGCGGGCCGGCGACGCCTAGTGGGGCGGGGCGGTGCGCAGCAACGGCGGCTCATGTCCCAGCGGATGGGTCGGCAATCCCCCGCATGCGACGCAGGCATCGTCGAGGGGCGCATGCGGCTGGCGCCAACCCAGCACGTACCATCCTTCCTCATCGTCCGATGCCAGCTCCGCGTGCCATGCGCGGCCATCGTAGCGGCCGCTGAACCAGCCGGTCACGTCGTCGATCGAGCACGCATAGATCGCCAGCGGCACGTTGACCGGGGGCGCGCGTTCGGGCAGGTAGCAGCAGGCGGAATCGGCTGGCGGACTCATCTGGAATTCCGCGTGCCGCGCACGCCGGAGAGGAGGACGATCCGGTTGTACTCCCGAGTCCGGCAAGAGCGTGTGTGCATCGCCGCGTTAAAGGCGGATGCACGCGAAGGCGTCGCGCTGTCACGGCGCGTTTGCACGGCCGAGGCTAGAACATCGGCAAGTTGGCGAGTCGCCACGAATCTTTTGTTTCTCCCACCCGACGGCAAGGAGTATCCAATGGCACGCTCATCCATGACCGACCAGACCCAAGTGAACGAACTGCTGCTGCAGGCGCTGGAAACCGAGCGCGGCGGCATCCAGGTCTACACCGCCGCCCTGGAGGCGGTGCAGAACGAGGACCTGAAGGAAGAGTGGCAAAAGTATCTGGAGGAAACCCGCCAGCACGAACAGATCCTGCTGGACGTGTTCGAACAGCTCGGCAAGGATCCGGAGGCGGCCAGTCCCGGCCGTGAGGTGGTCGCCCATCAGGGTCGTTCGTTGGTGAAGGCCATCCGGATGGCGATGGCCGAAGCGGGGGCCGCCGCCGCCGAACTGGTCGCCGCCGAATGCGTGGTCCTGGCCGAAACCAAGGATCACCAGAACTGGGAGCTGATCGGCCGGGTCGCGGAAAAGGCGGGCAAGCAGGAAGGCAAGATCCTCAAGGCCGCGCACGACCAGGTGGAGAAACAGGAAGATCACCACCTCTACCACACGCGCGGCTGGGCCCGCGAATTGTGGATCCAGTCGCTGGGCCTGCCGGCCGTGTTGCCGCCGCCGGAAGAGGAACGCAATGTCGAAACCGCCATCGGTGCCGCGCGTGCCGAGCAGGCGCGCGACAAGATGATGTAGGCACGCCGCGGCAGGCGCCGTCAGATGCAGTGGAAACCTGNCAGGCCCGTTCAGAACTCGTCGACGAATTCCACCGCCATTCCCAGGCTTTCAGCGCTGCGGATGATCAGTTCGCGCACCTCGTCGCCGGTATGCGGTCCCGGCACTTCGATCTCGATGGCATGCACGCCACCGGCGCCCTGATCGTCGACCAGTCCGGCCGAGCTGGAATCCTCGTCGTCCATGTGCGGCATCAGATCCGCCACTTCCTCGACCCGTTCGACACCGTCCACCCCATGCACCACGCTCATCACGGTGGCGGCATCGGCCTCGCTTCCGGTCAGTCGGATTTTCAGCAGGGGCATGGGTGGGCTCTCTCGTGATGGGCAGGGATGGAGATTCGTCGCCCCGGCGGATGCCGGGGCCCATTTGGATTTCCATTCTTGGCGAGATGCCCCGCGCGGACCTCAATGGATTCCAACTGGACTGATGAACCCGGCATGCCGTTCATCTGCCCGCATCCTGCATAGAACGAAAACGCTGACGAGCATGTGAAGAGCGTGCGCATACACGCTCGACACGGCCGCGCTGGCAGGCTGCACCGCATGAACATGATGGCGTCGCGATGTACCAGGTATTGATCGTATGTGTCGGCAACATCTGCCGCAGCCCGATGGCCGAGGCGGTGCTGCGTTCGCACGGGCACGCGGCCGGCCTGCGGGTGCGTTCGGCCGGGCTGGCGGCGCGGGTGGGTGATGGCCTGCATCCGATCGCGGCCGAATTGCTTGCCGAAAATGGTCTTCGATTGGATCACCATGTCGCCCGCCAGATCGATCTGCGCATGCTGGTCGAGGCGGATCTGGTGCTGGCGATGGAGCAGAGGCAATTGCGTGCGCTCGAGGCGATCGCGCCACCGCTGCGCAACCGCATGCACCTGCTGGGCAGATGGAAAGGTCGCCAGGAAATACGCGATCCCTGCGGAAAACCGCGCGACGCCTTCGTTCGCACCTTCGATCTGATCGGAGAGTCGGCGCGCGCCTGGTGCGAGCGGATGCCGATCGGCTCCGATTCACGATTGTTCGCGCTGCCTGCACACAGCTGAGCCGATGCCCTTACGCAGTTCACGCTTTCATGCGCTCATCAAGATGCTGTCCGTAGATTGGAAACGGAACGATCCACTAACGCACACATCACGCGGGACAGTGGTTTTGCCAGGGATGACCGGTTGGACAGGATGGCCATCACGGACTAGTGAGTAGCGAGGATTTCTGGATGGAGCATCCGAGGATCATCGCCGCCAGCGCGATAGCGTTGGCGGTGACATTGTTCGCCATCTTCTCGATGCGCCCGTGGGCGCGCCGGGTCGGTCTGGTGGACAGGCCCGACACCCGCAAGCAGCACAACGGGCGGGTGCCGCTGATCGGCGGCATCTGCTTCTTCATCGGGCTGCTGGTGGGACTGGCCTACCTGGGCTTCATCGACCGCTTCGTCATGAGCGTGATGATGGGCGCCGCCCTGATCGTGGCGATGGGCGTGGCCGACGACGTGGTCCATCTGACCGTGCAATCCCGCCTGCTGATCGAATCGGCGATCGTCGCCCTGGTGATCCTCAGTACCGGTTACTACGTCGATCACATGGGAGGGCTGCTGCCGGGCGACATCCGGCTGGGCATCTGGGGCATCCCGCTGACCATTTTCGCGGTCATCGGGCTGATCAATGCATTCAACATGCTGGACGGCATTGACGGCCTGGCAGCCTCGATCGCGCTGGTCTGCATCGGCTCGGTGCTGCTGTACGACCGCGCGGGCTGGACCGCGGTGGGTGCCATGCTGATGCTGCAGGTGCTTTTCGCGGCGTTGATTCCCTACATCTTCGCCAACCTTGGCTGGCCGGATGGACGCAAGATCTTCATGGGCGACGCCGGCAGCACCGCGATCGGATTCCTGCTTGGCTGGAGCCTGATCTACCTGAGCCACTCGCGGGTCGGCCGGCTGGCGCCGGTGGACGTGCTGTGGTGCGTCGCCTTGCCGGTGATGGACACGCTGGCGGTGATGTACCGGCGCATCCGCACGGGACGTTCGCCGTTCGGCGCCGACCGCCAGCATCTGCACCATTTGTTGATGGACAGCGGCTTCTCGCCGCGCGTGACCCTGGCGCTGATGGTGTCGATCGGCATCGTCCTGGCCCTGCTGGGTTACGTCCTGCGGGCGGTGCCGGACATCGTCAACCTGTTGTCGTTCATCGCCGCCACCGTGATCTACCTGCTCGGGCTGCCGCGCCTGCTCGAACTGCGCACGCGCGGTTTCAGCTGGCCGTCGCGCGGGCTGGCCCGGTTCGTGCCGTCCCCGCACGCCGGGCGACGCTTCGTGCCGCCTGGCGCCGTCAGCAGCGAGGACCACGAACCCTACCCGGTCGTCCGCGGCGCCGATGGCGATGGCCCGGTGCGCGCCCTGTGCGTGGTCGCGGCCACGCCGGACGCGATGGGCGTGGCGCCGATCGCGCAGCGGCTGGCCGATGACGCCCGTTTCCAGACCAGCGTGTGCCTGTCCGAAGTGCCTGGCACCGACGGCGAGGCGGCGCTGCGCCTGTTCGGCCTGAAGGCCCAGGATCGCCTGTCCGGCGACGACGGCGCCGACGCGCTGGTCACCGGCGCGCGCGATCTGCTCGACCAGATACGCCCCGACGTGGTCCTGGTGCCCGGCAACGCACCGGCCACGTTCGCGCTCAGCCTGGCCGCGCATGCCGATGACGTCCCGGTGGTGTGCGTGGACGGCGACGCGAGCGCGGCGACCCCTTCGCATTGGCCCAACGAAGCGAGCCGGCGCATCGTCCAGTCGCTGGCGGCGCTGCACGTGGCCGCCAGCGAGGACGCGGGCCGGCGCCTGCGCCTGGAGGGCGTGCCGGAGGAGCGGTTGCTGGTGCAGGAGGGCATCGTCGCCGAGACCCTGCGCACGGGACTGGATGTGCTGCGCGCCGAACCCAGGCTGGCCAGTGCGATCGCATGGCGTTTCCCGTTCCTGCGCGATGAGAACCCGTTGCTGATGGTCGCCTGCGCGCCGGACCAGGATGCCGCCGTGCAACTGGCCGAGGCGCTGGAAATGATCGCGCGCCGGCGCCCGGACGTGGACATCGTGTGGCCGCAGGAATCCTCCGGCAATGGCGCCGCCGGCGATGTTTCCGCCGCGCTGCATGCCTTCGCCAACGTGCACATCCTGGAATTGACCGATTACCTGGCCTGGCTGCACCTGCTCGAACGTGCGCAATTGGTACTTGCCGGGCAGGGCGGCGGTTTCCCCGGCCAGTTGCAGGGCAAGCCGGTGCTGCGCGTCTGCGACACGCCCGACGGCGAGGGCAACGGCATCGCCATCGGTACCACCGCGCTGGCCATCGCCGGCCGCGTGCTGACCCTGCTCAGCGAACCCGCCGTATACCAGTCGCTGGCCACGGCGACCACGGGCGACGCCCGTGCGGGGCTTCCCGGCGACGAGGTACCCGACGCGCTGCTGCGCCTTCACACCGGCGGACATCCGCCCCATCCCCCCGAAGCCCAGGACATCCGCTACGCCTATGGCGTGCGCGAAGCGTCCTGACCGGCTTGCGTGAATCCCATCTGGCAACGAGGTGACTCCCCCATGGCCACTCAACTCATCACGCGGACGTTTCCGCCCGGTCCGGATCTGACCCCGGGCCCCGCGCCCCGCGAGGGCGATGTCGATCTGCCGACCCTGGTGGCGACGCTCAACCAGAACAAGCGCATGATCCTGCTGGGCACGGCGGCGTTCTTCCTCGCCAGCCTGCTGTACGTGCTGGTGGTGACGCCGACGTACGAGGCCAACGCGGTGGTGCAGGTGGAAAACCGGCCGGCGATCCCGCCGGGCGTCAGCACCAACGCCGCCATGCAGGGCCCGCCGCCGATTTCCACCTCGCCGGGCGCGACCGAAGTGCAGTTGCTGACCTCGCGCCGGGTGATCGGCGAGGCGATGACGCGACTGGATCTGGACGTGGACGTGCAGCCCGCGCGTCTGCCGCTGCTGGGTGAATTCATCGCCCGCCGTTACCAGAAGTCCCACCCCGGGGCGCTGTCGTCGCCATGGCTGGGCCTGAGCGGCTATGGCTGGGGCGGCGATGTGCTGGAAGTGGCACACCTTGAAGTCCCGCGCGAACTGACCGGCGCGCAGTTGCGGATCACCGCCGGCGAAGGCGGGCAGTACGTGCTTTCCACTCCGGACGGCCGCGTGCTGTTGCGCGGCAAGGCCGGCGTGCCNCGGCACCGAACTGCTGGTGCGCCGCCTGGTCGCCAACCCGGGCATGCGTTTCGACGTGACCCGGCGGGACCCGACCACGGTGATGGCGGCACTCAAGCAGGACATCACCGCGACCGAGCAGGGCCGAAATTCCGGCGTCATCGCGTTGACCTACGCCAACGCCGATCCCGAGCGCGCCCGTCGCGTGCTGGATGAGGTGACCCGCGAGTACGTGCACCAGAACGTGGCCCGCACGTCCGCCGAAGCGGCCAGCCGGCTGAAGTTCGTGACCGAGCAGTTGCCCAACGTGCGCGAGGAACTGGCCAAGGCGCAGGCGGCGCTCAACCAGTTCCAGACCCGCACCCAGACCCTGGACGTGGCGGTGCAGAACCGGGCGTTGCTGGATCGGACCATCGCCCTGGATGCCGGCATCCAGCAATTGCGCATCCAGATGACCGAGGTGGCCAACCGCTTCACCCCCTCGCATCCGACCTACCAGACCCTGCAGCGGCAGATCGAACAGTTCCAGGGCGAACGCGCCGCCCTGCAGGGCCAGATCCGCGACCTGCCGGATACGCAGCAGGGCCTGTTCCGCCTCAACCGCGACGTCGAGGTGACCAACCAGACCTACGCCAACCTGCTGGACCAGGCGCAGCAGCTGAACATCGCCCGCGCCAGCGCGGTCGGCAACGCCCGCGTGATCGATCCGGCCGCGGTCAACCTCAATAGCCCGGCCTGGCCCAAGCCGCTGCCGGTGCTGGCCGCCGGCACCGCGCTCGGCGCCGTGCTGATGATCGCCTTCGTGCTGATGCGCCAGCTGTTCCGCCGCGGCGTGGAGGATCCGGTCGACATCGAGCTGCTGGGCCTGCCGGTATACGCCTCGATTCCCTTCAGCGAGAAGGGCCGCGAGCTCACCCAGCGCACCGGCGGCCGCCGCCGCGAGCGGCGCCAGCGCCTGCTGGCGCTGAGCGCGCCGTCGGACCTGGCGATGGAGGCGCTGCGCACGCTGCGCACCAGCCTGCACTTCGCGCGGATGAAGACCCGCAACAACCTGCTGATGATCTCCGCGCCGAGCCCCGGCGTGGGCAAGACCTTCGTCTGCGCCAACCTGGCGGTGACCATCGCCCAGACCGGCCAGCGGGTCCTGCTGATCGACGCCGACATGCGCCGCGGCACCCTGCACGACGCCGTCGGCGTGCGCTGGGAAGGCGGACTGTCGGATCTGATCCTCGGCCGGATCGAACTGGAGGATGCCATCCGCCGGGTCGCCGGGGCCGACAACCTGTCGTTCATTTCGCGCGGCGCGGTGCCGTCCAATCCGTCCGAACTGCTGATGCACGAGAACTTCACCGCGCTGCTCAAGAACGTGGCGCATGACTACGACATCGTGCTGATCGACACCCCGCCGGTACTGGCGGTGACCGATGCGGCCGTGATCGGGCAGCACGCCGGCACCTGCCTGCTGGTGGTGCGCTGGGGTCTCAACCAGCAGCGCGAGATCGCCCTGGCCAAGCAGCGCCTGGAGCAGAACGGCGTGGAGGTGAAGGGCGCCATCTTCAACGGCGTGGAGAAGCGCGGGGCAGGGCAGTACGCCTACACGTACTACGAGTACCTGCCGGCGCCGCGCACCGCCGGGTCGCGCTGAGCACGCGGATCGCAACGACAAGGAGGAACCATGCAGATCACCATGTCCCCGTACTACGGGAAGCCCGACTTTTCCCCGTTGTCGGAGCCCAATGCGCAGCGCATCGACCCGGTGTCGGTGGCGGACCTGCTGCGCAATGCCTTCGTGTATCCGCCGCATTCCATCTACGAGGGCATCAAGCTGGTCACGTTCGGCTTCTCGCCGGACCAGGACATGCACACCGCGCCACGGTTCCGTTTCAAGTTCCGCAATGCCGGCGAAGTGCCGGAGGTGGCGCGCCATCCGCAGGACTGGATCGCGGTCTATCACCGCAAGCTGTGCGAGGCGATCGAGCGGTCCTGCGCCGGAATGTCCTCTCCGTGGCTGTTGCAGAGCGGCGGCAAGGATTCGACCACGCTGGCGATCGCGCTGGCGGACGCGCGTCCCGACGCGACCTGCATCACCTACCTGGGCGGACGCGAAGAGAACGAGGTCGAATCGGCGCAGCAGGTCGCGCGGCGACTCGGCCTGCGCCACGAATCGCTGGTCTGCGATCCGGGCCGCGCCTATGACCGCTATCTGGCACTGGTCGGGCGGATGCCGCTACTGACCGCCGACTTCGCGCTGCTGTCCTATGCGGACCTGGGCACGGAAGTGCGTGCGCGTGGCGGTGACGGCGTGATCGACGGACTGGGCGCGGACAGCTATTTCGGCACCCCGGTCGATCGCCAGCACCACTTGCTGGGCAAGCTGGCGCGCGGCATGCGCCTGCCGGTGGACGTCACCGCCTTGCCCGGCGTGGATCGCAGCTTCGAGGCGTGCTTCCTGCTGGGCACCCTGCAGATGACCCCGATCGAGCGGGTGTTCCCGGGTTCGCGCTTCAGCGACGCCGAGGTGGACGCGCTGTTCGGGCACCCCATATCGCGGCGCTCGCGGGCGCGGGTGACCCTGTTCCAGGAGGAAATCGCCACCGCCACCAGCGCCTGGGAATGGCGCGACATGTCGATGTCGATCGCCGGTTCGGCCGGCGCCTTCGCCAAGGGCCTGTATACGGCGCATGCGCTGGGACTGGATGCGGCCTATCCGTTCTGCGATCACGACCTGCGTGAATGGATCCACCTGGAGGTGCCGCGCCGGCAGAAGGTCGATCCGGAAACCGGCGTCAACAAGATGCTGATCCGGCGCCATATCGCGACCCGTTTCGCCGAACTGCCGTACGTGCAGCGCAAGGGCAGCTTCCGTTTCGATCTGTGCGGGCTGGCCGCGCAGCGTTTCGATCAGGTGCATGGCTTCGCCCGCGACCTGTCGGAGCTGCTGCCGGGCGCGGTGCCCTGGCTGGAGCGCAACCGGCGCCGGCTCGACAACAAGTACCACGCGTCCAAGTTCTACCTGCTGGCCATCGTGCTGCCCTGGCTGGCCGCGCGCGGGGTGGCGACGGCCGCGCGCGAGAAAGCCGCCTGACGATGGACCGCCAGCGACGCCGCTGCCTGCATGGTCTGGTCGCGGGCGCGGCGCTCGCGGCCTTGCCCGCCGCCGGCACCCGGGCGTCGGCGCGTGGAAGCGTACGCCTGGACGTGCGTGAATTCGGTGCGCGCGGCGATGGACAGGGCGACGATACCCGTGCGTTCCAGGCCGCCATCGACGCGCTGCCGGAAGCCGGTGGCACCGTGGTCGTCCCCGCCGGCAACTACCCGATCGACCCGTTGCGGAGCCTGCGCCTGCGCAGCCGCATGCACTTCTCGATGGCGGCCGACACCCGCCTGGTCGCGATGAGCAATGCCGCGCCGCGCGCCTATGTACTGCTGCTGAAACAACTCGACGACGTGGAGGTATCCGGCGGACGCATCATCGGCGATCGCGAGCGTCACCTGGGCACCACCGGTGAATGGGGACACGGGATCATGGTGCGCGGGTCCAGCCGGATCCGCCTGCATGACCTCTACATCACCCGGTGCTGGGGCGATGGCATTTCGGTGGGCGGCCTGTCCGGTGTTCGCGGCCAGCCGCCGCTGCCCAGCCGCGACGTGCTGATCCAGGACGTGGTCTGCCAGGGCAACCGCCGGCAGGGGCTTACCATCGGCCGTTCCCGCCATGTACGGGTGTTGCGTTCTTCTTTCCTCGACACCGGCGGGGTGCTGCCGGGCTGCGGCATCGACATCGAACCCGACCCGGGAGGCGACGCACGCGACGTGCTGATCGAGGACTGCCTGGTGCAGGGCAACCAGGGCGCGGGCATCCAGCTGTACGAGCGTGTCCACGACGTCACCGTCCGCCGCTGCCGGATCCTGTCCAACCGTGGCGACGGCCTGCACCTGCGCGCCGCCACGGGCGGCCTGATCGAGGGCAACGAAATCCGGGGCAACGGCCTGCGCGGCATCACCGTCCGCGCGCGCAGCAGCGGCTTCCGCCTGCGCGACAACCAACTGCGTGGCAACGCCGCCCAGGTGGCGAAACGCTCCGGCAAGGAAGCCGGCTGGATGAACCTCGACGTCGCCCGCGGCGCCTCGTCCATCCAGATAGACCCCAGCAGCCGCCCAGGCCGCTGAGTCCCAGCCCTTATCCTGTGGGAGCGACGTAAGTCGCGATGTGGATACCACCACGCTTNCGTCGCTCCCACAAGGTAGTGGTTTATTTCATTCGTCCTGCGAGCAATCAGAACCGCGAGAAAAAAGCGGACTCGACCATGGATTCCGGTAGAGAAAACACCGCGTTTTGCCGCAGAAAATGAATCCTTCCGCAAGCAGTAGTTGAGCCGTTTCACAGATACGAGATCTTCTCGCGCGCGGCGAGGAAAACTTCCCTATATTCCCCATCGGCCACGGTTCTCATCCGGGCCCAATTCCTTTGTTTTCCTTTTACCGGGCCATTTGGCCCGCAGGGGTCATGGCTGTGAAAAACAATGCACTCGTGCACGACGTGCGCGAGGCAGGGACGCCTCGGCGCGAATTTTTGCGCAAATCCTTGTTGCTGGCACTGCCGGTAGCGCTCTACACGACGGGGATTCCCAAGGTTCTGGCCGCTGTCTACGCCCCTCCGGTCCGGGCCCGCGGCAGCACCACGCTCAATGTGAAGGACTGGGGCGCCCGCGGCGACGGCGCCACCGACGACACCACCGCGTTCCAGTACGCGATCGACGCGCTTCCCTCGACCGGTGGCACCGTGGTGGTGCCGGCGGGCGACTACGTCATCGACCCGACCCGCAATGTCCGCCTGCGCAGCAACATGCACCTGCTGTTGCAGGATGGCGCCCGCCTGCGCGCCAAGCGCAACGACAAGGAACGCGCGTACGTGCTGATGGCCTACAAGGTCAGCAACGTGGAGATTTCCGGCGGCCAGATCATCGGCGACCGCGAAACCCATCTGGGTACGACCGGGGAATGGGGCCACGGCATCATGATCCGTGGTTCGTCCAAGGTCACCGTGCGCGACATCCATGTCTCCAAGTGCTGGGGCGACGGCATCTCGATCGGCGGTGCGATGGTCACCAACGCACCGACCATCCCCTGCAGCGACGTGGTCATCGCCAACGTGGTCTGCACCGGCAACCGCCGCCAGGGCCTGACCATCGGCCACGCACTGGGGGTCAAGGTGTATGACAGCGAATTCAGCGATTGCAACGGCATCGCGCCGGCCTGCGGCATCGACATCGAGCCGGATGTCGGCGACCTGCGCACCACCTCCACCGTGCACATCGAGAACTGCCATATCCACGGCAACGCCGGCAACGGCATCCTGGTGTACAAGCGGGTGAAGGGCGTCACCATCAAGCGTTGCGTCATCGAGTACAACGGCGGGCACGGCATCCTGACCATCGGTCCGGACAGCGGCTACATCTCCCAGAACACCATCCGCCACAACTACCTGGTTGGCATGATGTTCGGCAGCGGGACGCGCAGCTACCAGTACAGCGGCAACATCTCGCGCAACAACAACACCCGCCTGCACGGGGTCCAGAAGACCGTCTATCCGCTGACCTACATGACCGGATTCGTCGACGGCAACAAGGGCAACGGCGCGCACGTGGCGCGGGTCAGCGACGTCTACGACATCCGGGTGACCAGCAACGGCTACGCCAAGTAATCGAACGGGCAAGTGAACTGGCGCTCAGCAGAATGACGAGCGCGTGCAGAGGCGGCCTCCGGGCCGCCTTTTTTCTGCCCGTTTGTTGGGCAACGTGCCGATTTGGTGGTGAGCGCGTGAACGGTTTTGCGGGCTCGACTTTCTAGAATTGCGGCGACGCTTCCCCCCACGGCGCCTGCATGAAGTTCATCCTGTTCGCGAATACAGACTGGTACCTCTACAACTTCCGACTCTCCACCGCTTTGCAACTGCGCTCCATGGGCATGGAGGTGGTGATGGTGTCGCCACCGGGCGAGTTTGGCCATCGCTTCGAGCAGCACGGCATCCGCTGGCGGCCATTGCCGATGCAGCGCTCCAGCCTCAACCCCTGGCGCGAGGCCGGCACCCTGGCCCGGCTGGTCGGCGTGCTGCGCGAGGAGCGGCCGGACCTGCTGCACAGCTTCACCCTCAAGTGCGCCGTTTATGGCGCGCTGGCGGCGCGCGCGGCCGGCGTGCCGGCGGTGGTGAACGCGGTCACCGGCCTGGGTTATGTCTTTTCCAGCGACCGGGCCAAGGCGCGCGTGCTGCGGCCGCTGGTGTCGCTGCTGATGCGCGGTGCGCTGGGCGGCGAGCATTCGCGGGTGATCCTGCAGAACCCGGACGACGCGCAGGCCTTCGCCGACGCGCGCCTGGCACCGCCGCACAACATCCGCCTGATCCGCGGCTCCGGCGTGGATCTCAGCCGTTTCCTGCTGCGCGATGCCGACGGCGGCG
Organism: Pseudoxanthomonas sp. 22568; assembly: GCF_052044485.1. Classification (NCBI taxonomy): domain Bacteria; kingdom Pseudomonadati; phylum Pseudomonadota; class Gammaproteobacteria; order Lysobacterales; family Lysobacteraceae; genus Pseudoxanthomonas; species Pseudoxanthomonas sp. 22568. The sequence goes on along the minus strand of NZ_JBQENC010000003.1, from coordinate 132,894 downwards.
GGCGGCGCCCGCTGCGGGTGCTGCTGGCCGCGCGCCTGCTGCGCGAGAAGGGCGTGTGCGAATACGCCGCCGCCGCGGAACGCCTCCGCGCGCAGGGCCGCGACGTCCGCTTCCTGCTCGCCGGCATGCCGGATCCGGGCAATCCGCATTCGGTGCCCGCGGCCGAAGTCGAGGCCTGGCACGCGCGGGGCACGCTGGAGTGGCTGGGGCATGTCGAGGACATGCCGGCGCTGCTGCGTTCGGTCGATGTCATGGCGCTGCCCAGTTATTACCGGGAAGGCGTGCCGAAGAGCCTGATCGAGGCCGGCGCCTGCGGCATCGCGCTGGTGACCACCAACCTGCCGGGTTGCCGCGAGGTGGTGAGCCGCGATGGCGAGGACGGCCTGCACGTGCAGCCGCGCAGCGCGGACTCGCTGGCGCGGGTGATCGCGCGCCTGGACGACGACCGCGATCTGCTGCGACGGCTGGGCGAACGCGCCCGCTCGCGCGCGCTCAGCGATTTCGACGAGAAGGTGGTCATCCGCAAGACCTGCGAGGTCTACGGCGAACTGGTGCCGTTGCAGTTGCAGGGAGCGATGGCCGGATGATGAACCGGATCCTGCCCATGCCGCTGCGTCCCGCCCTGAACGCGCTGTCCCTGTTGTGGCTCGCCACCGCCGCCGGCGCCGTGGCGGTATTCGCCGCGCAGACCCTGCTGGCACGCCGGTTCGGTCCGGCCGAATACGGCCTGTTCGCGTCCTCGCTCGCCACCATCACCCTGATCGCGCCGCTGGCCGGTTTCGGGCTGTCGCAGTTCCGGCTCAAGGTGTTCGGCACCGAGGGTTGGCAGGCCCAGCGCTGGCGACGCGCGTCAGAGCGCTTCATCGTCGCCAGCACCACACTTGCGCTGATCGGCGTGGCCGCCTGGGCGGAGTGGGGGCCCCCGGTCGATGCCCGTACCCGGCAACTGCTGTGGCTGCTGCTGCCGGTGATCATCGGCCTGCTGGCGGTCGAGCAGATCGGCAGCAAGCTGCGGCTGGAGGAGCGTCACGGCGCACTGGCCGCGTGGCAATTGTGGATGCCGCTGGGCCGCCTGCTGGTGGCGGCGTATGCGCTGGCCTGGTCCGGCATGCGCATCGAAATGGTCGCGCTGGGCTACAGCGCGGTCGCGGTGCTGGCGGTGTTCGCCGCCATGCCGCAGTGGCGGTCGATGGCGCGCGGCGACTGGGCGCTGCGCGGCCACGGCGCGCAGGATATTTCCGCCTTGCAGGCGCTTCCGCCAGGCGTGCGCCAGCTGTGCGTGCAGGCGTGGCCGTACGGCATGGCGGCGGTGCTGTATCCGGTGTTCTTCCAGATCGGCACGGTGCTGCTGAAGTACCTGGCAGGAGATGCGGCGGCCGGCCACTTCGGCATCGCGTTGGCGGTGATGACCGCGATCTACCTGTTCCCGGCCACCGTCTACCAGAAGTTCCTGCTGTCCAAGCTGCACCGCTGGGCGGTGCATGACCGCCCCCGGTTCCGCCAGGTCTATCGCTGGGGCACCGTGGCCATGCTGGCCAGCGGCATCGTCGGCGGCATCGTGCTGGCGTTCGCCGCGCCGCTGGCGACGCAGGTCTTCGGCGCCGGCTATCGCACGGTGGTGCCGCTGCTGCAGGTGCTGGCGCTGTGCGTGCCGCTGCGCTTCCTGTCCACCGCGGTCGGCTCGGTGCTGCTCACCGAGGGTCACATGCGCTACCGGGTCTACGCGATGGCGCTGGCGGCGCTGGCGGCGGTCCTGTTGAACCTGGCGCTGATTCCCGCCTTCGCCGAGATGGGCGCGGCAATCGCCACCGTCATCGCCGAGGCGCTGCTGCTGGGCCTGATGTATCGCGGCGCCCGCCGGGTCGACGCACTGGAGCTGGACTGATGGACAAGCCCCGTGTCGCTTTCACCGGTTACTACGGTATGCGCAATTTCGGCGACGACCTGTTCGGCGTGATCTGCACGCGCGCGGCCGAACGCTACTGGAACGCCTCGCCGCGCCTGGTCGGCCCGCCGCTGGCCGGCATGGCCGGCGTCAGCACCGTGCCGGCGTTCTATCCGCTCGACTGGTACGGGGCGGGCGGGGCGCTGGGCAAGGGCAGCCGGCTGCTCAGTTTCGCCAGCGCGACCGTCGGTTCGGACGTGCTGGTGATGGGCGGCGGTTCCGTCATCACCGCGCGCGAATCGTTCCGCAAACCGATGATGCAGGCCGCACGCCGCCATCGCGGCCTGCGACTATCCGCAATCGGGGTCTCGATCGGGCCCTTCGCGAACACCGCGCAGGAAGCCGCGGCCGCGTCCTTCCTGGATCGCTTCAGCTACCTGTCGGTGCGGGATCGCCGCTCGCACGAATGGATACAACGCATGGGCCTGTCCGCGCATGCGCACGCCGGCTGCGATCTGGCGGTGCTGTTGCCGCGCTTGTTGTCGATGCCGGTGCGCGCGCAGTCCGAACCCGGCGCGCCCCTGCGCGTGGGCGTGGCGCCGTGCCGCTACACGGAAGGCGGCGCGCATGGCGCGCCGGCGATGCGCGCCTGGGAGGACGCGTTCGTCGAAACCCTCCTGGCCGAATCGCGCGTGCGCCGGCTGGTGGTGGATGTGTTCAGCCTCAACGAGCACCCGCGCCACGGCGACAGCGAACTGGCCGACGCGATCGCGCGGCGCCTGCGCGAGGGCGGCGTCGCGGTCGAGGTGCTGCGCTATACCCAGCCGGATCCGCTGGCGATGGTGGCCGCCATCGGGCGTTGCGACGCGATGGTGAGCGCGCGCCTGCACGGCGCCATCGTCTCGTGGCTGTGCGGGGTGCCGTTCGCGATCGTCGACTACCACCGCAAGTGCCGCGATTTCGCCGATGACATCGGGCTGCCGCAGCGGCGGCGCATCACCACCGCGCAGGGGTATCCGTTCAGCGATGTGATCGCCACCTTGCTGCGCGAACGCCAACCGGAGTGCTCTTCACCCGCCCTGTACGCCGACCAGGCCGAGGACATATTCAAATGCGCACCATGGGCGCTGGAGCACGCACACGCATGAAGCCGCATCTTCCGCCGGATCCCTCCACCACCGCGCCGGTCAGCGTGGTGATTCCGTGCTATCGCTGCGCCGGCACGATTGCCGCGTCGGTGGCCTCGGTGGCCGCGCAGACCCGGCGCCCGGTGGAAGTCATCCTGGTCGACGACGCCAGCGGGGACGGCACCCTGGACGCGCTGCACGCGCTGGCCGAACTGCATCCGCCGGGCTGGGTGGTGGTGGTGGCCGCGCCCGCCAACGGCGGGCCGTCGCGCGCGCGCAACCTGGGCTGGGAACGCGCCAGCCAACCGTATGTCGCCTTCCTCGACGCCGACGACACCTGGGCGCCGCAGAAGATCGCGCTGCAGATGGAGGTGCTGGAGGCGGATCCGGATCTGGCCCTGGTCGCGCACCGGATGGCGGTCCGCGAACGCGGCGCCGAGACCTTGCCGGTGCGCCCGCCGGTGCGCGCGACCGCGATCGGCCGCCGCCGCTTCCTGCTCAACAATCCGTTCCCGACCGCCTCGGTGGTGCTGCGCCGCGATCTGCCGTTCCGCTTCAACGAACGTTTCCGCCGGGTGGAGGATTTCCTGCTGTGGGCGGAGATAGGTTTCTCCGGCTACCGCTGCGCCAAGCTCAACCAGGTGCTCGCGTACTGGCACAAGCCGACCTTCGGCGCCGGCGGCCTGAGCGCGGATCTGGACGCGATGCACCGCGCCGGCAAGGAAGTCCGGCGCGAACTGCTGCGCAAGGGCCTGGTCACGCCCGCCGAACACTGGTTCGCGCGCAGCATCGGGCTGGTCCGGCGCACCCGCCGGCGCCTGCTGCTGGCCATGCGTTCGCGCCAGACCGGAATCGCCTCGTGAACACCGTCCAGGCCCGCTACCTGCAGGCCAGCCGGCGCAGCCAGGGCGAGGCGATGGCGCGCTGGTGGCTGGGCATGATCCTGCTAGGCGGGGTGGCGCTGTTCGCGTGCTGGCTGGTCGGCACCCGTCCGCTGGACATCGGCAGCGACACCGAGACCTATGCGGGCTTCTTCGAGAATCTGGTGCAGGGCATGCCGGAAACCCGGCTGGAACCGGGCTTCGTCTACCTGAGCTACGCCCTGTACAAGCTGGGACTGGGCGTCACCGGCTACCAGTTCGCCCTGTTCGGCCTGCTGCTGGTGATGGTCGCGCTGGCGGTGCGTCGCTACCGGTTCTACCTGGAAACGCCGGTGAGCTGGCAGACCCTGCTGTGCGCCTCGCTGATGCTGCTGTTCATCTCGCCGATGTTCACCAACGCCTCGATCAACGCGATCCGCCAGGGCCTGGCGGCGCCGCTGGTGTTCGTGGCCTTGCTCGGGTTCCATCGGCGGCGATGGGGCACGTTCGCGCTGGCCGGCGCGCTCGCGGCCAGCCTGCACCTGTCGTCCGCCATGTACCTGGCCTGCGCGCCGGCGCTGTTGCTGAGCACGCGCTGGCTGCGCGTGGTCGCGGCGGGTGCGTTCCTGGCCTACGTTTCCGGACTCTCGATGCTGGCGGTGCGCGCCGGCGCGCCCGGCTTCTACGACGTGGTGATGGAGTACACCGCCAATCCGTTGTACCGATCCGGCGTGCGCATCGACTTCGCGGTATTCACCATCTTCTGGTACCTGCTGCCGCATTTTCTGGCGCCGCTGGTTCAGGCGCAGTGGCGCCAGCGCATCCTCGACAGCACCTCGGTCTATCTGGTGATGTCGCTGCCGTTCTTCCTGATCGGCTGGGGCTTCTTTTCCAACCGTTACCTGCTGCCGGCCTGGCTGGCGGTGTCGATGATCCTGGCGGCGGTGCTCTGCCACGCGCGCATCGCGCCGTTGCGCAACCCGCTGCTGATCCGGGCCGGCCTGCTGGCGTCCTGCGGGGTGTTCTACATCTACGTCAGCCGCGGAATCGTCATATGAGTGGAGGCGCGGCGTCGATGCTCCGGGAGTTCGCAGTTTCACTGACCTATCCACCCACGCTCACCCTGTCGCTGCTGGTGCTGGCGGCGCTGCTGTGGTGGTGGCGCCGTCGCCGGATCGGCGCGGGCGTGGCGATCGCGGCGGTGATGTGGTCGGCGCTGTGGTCGTTTCCCTTCGCTTCCGACACCCTGCGCGGGCTGCTGGAATTCCGCTACCCGGTGGTCGAGGACGCGGCCGATCTTCCGCGCGCGGACGCCATCGTGGTGCTCGGCGGCGGCAGCCACTATGCATGGCTGGAAAGGCCCGACGTACGTCCCGAGCAATTGCGCTACAGCCGCCTGGCCGCCGGCGCACGCGCCTGGCAGGCCGGACGCGCCCCGATCGTGATCCTCAGCGGAGGCGGCGAGGGCGACACCACCGAGGCGCGGCGCATGGCCAAGGCGATCGAGCGCCTCGGCGTGCCGCGCTCGGCGCTGGTGCTGGAGGAACGCAGCCGCAACACGCGCGACAACGCGCGCTACAGCCTGCCACTGGCCGGCCGCGAACATCCGCGCCTGCTGCTGGTGACCTCCACCCTGCACATGCCGCGCGCAGCCCTGCTGTTCGAGCAGGCGGGCGCGCGGGTCATGCCGGTACCCGTGCCCGAGGGCAGGGCGCCGCGCAGCTGGTGGCGCTACTGGCTGCCTTCGCAACGCGCCTTGTGGCGCAGCGGTCGCGCGTTCAAGGAAATCGTCGCGCTCACCGCCGCCCATCTGCATTTGTGAAGGCCGCGTCGGTGAACAGGGCTGTGCGTGACCGTCCGGCACTTCGCGCACGCGCGTTCATCCGCCATTGTCTTGCCGACGCCGTTCTTTTCACGCCGCGCTTGACACCATGCCCGAGCGGGCACGGCCATGCCGCGCCGCGCATCGTTTCCGCTGACAGAGGTGTGCGAGTGAAATCCCTATCCACTTCCTTGTTGCTGGCAGCGCTGCTGGCCGGTTGCGCGGGCCAGCACATGACCCACCGCGGTTCCGCCAATGGCGGCACCGTAGAGGGCAGCGACGCGCGCATGGTCGCGATCACGCCCGAGCTGGTCGCCGCGCCGCGCCAGGCGGTCACGCTGCCGACCGAGCTTGCCGGCTACAAGCCCGAGATTTACCGCATCCAGCCCGGCGACACGATACTGGTCACCGTCTGGGATCACCCGGAACTGACCACGCCCGCGGGCAACCAGCAGCAGGCCGTCACCAACGGTCGGCTGGTACAGCCCGATGGCACGTTCTTCTATCCGTACGCGGGCAAGATGAACGTCAAGGGCATGACCATCGAGGAACTGCGCAGCGGCCTGTCCACGCGTCTGGGGCAGTACCTGCGTTCCCCGCAGATCGACGTCAACGTGGTCGGCCACGGCGGTCGCGTCGCCCTGCAGGGCGCGTTCGTCGACACTTCGCCACAGGAATTCACCACCGTGCCGCTGACGCTGGCGCAGGCGGTCGGCAAGGCGCGCATCAACGTCGAGGAAGCGGACCTCGCCGGCTTCGTGCTGACCCGCGACGGGCACGACTATCCGCTGGATCTGGATGCACTGAACCGGGACGGCAAGGTCGCCGCCGACGTTTACCTCAAGCCCGGTGATCGGCTGTACCTGCCGTTCAACGATCGCAAGGAGGTCTACGTGGTCGGCGAGGTGATGCGCCCGCAGGCGATCAACTTCAAGACCACCGACATGAGCCTGACCCAGGCGCTCGGCCGCACCGGCGGCCTGAACCCGACCACCGCCAAGGGCAGCGCGGTCTACGTGATCCGCGGCATGGAGGATCTGCAGCGCGAACCGGCCACCGTCTATCACCTGGACGCCGGTTCGCCCGCGGCCTTCGCGCTGGCGGATCGCTTCCCGCTGCGCGCCGGCGACGTGGTGTGGGTGGGACCGGCCGGCGTGACCCGCTGGAACCGCTTCCTGACCCAGTTGTTGCCGTTGTCGGGCATCATCAGCAACGCCGCGTCGGCGCAGTACGACTTCGACCGCAATTGACGGGGTGACCGGGTCGCGCCGCGTGACGCGGCCGACCCGGCAAAAGCGGACGACGACGGCGGAACCGCATCAAAAAACAAAGGCGACGGCCGTTTCCGACCGTCGCCTTTGCTCATGTGCCCTGCGAAAGGCTCCTGTGGAGAACCGAAGGGTCATCCAGACGATCGACCGGCCCTTTGTCCACCGGGCGAGAAGCGGTTTGCCCGGCGTGGGTTCTCCTGTGGCTGCCGATGGTCCGTGGGTCCGGAAACTGCGGAAAACGAACCCCGCTGAATGTCGGCGTGACCGGCGTATCGTCAAAGGAGGGTGTGCCGGTGCCACGCGCCCACCATGCCTTCGGGAATGGCAAGAGCGGGTGGAGCCGGTGTGGCGAAAACGTTATCGGCCGGCGCTGTTCAGGGCGCATTTGACGATATGAATACAGGCGGCGTGATATTCCTGTCGCTCGTCACGGGAGGCTAGGCACATGGGTTCGATCCATCCCCCAGCGCGCCGCTGGTATCGCTGCGAAGTCGTCGATGTCCAGGCCGAATTGAGGTACTGGAAACTGGAATACGTGTCCCACGACTTCCATGAACCGGGCACGTCGTTCTCGCGCTACGAGCCGGTGCTCAGGTTCGCCTACGACGCCTATCTGCGCCACCACGCGCAACCGCTGGCCGACGTCATCGATGTCCTCCACCACAAGTACGTCGAGACCTTCGACAGCTGGAGCATGCTGCCGTGGCCGCGCGCCGAGGCCGTCCTGCGCGAAGTCTGGCTGCGCATGGGCGCGCCGCTGGAAAGCCTGCGGGTCACGCCGCCGCTCGAACGCGACTCGCGCCTGCGCCTGCATTGATCCGGAAACGCGGTCGACGCGTTTCCCGGATCCACCGCACCTTCACTTCAGTCGTTCGAGCAGCGCGTTGGCCACGCCGATCGCGGACGCCGGATTCTGGCCGGTGACGAGTTCGCGATCGATCACCACATTGGCGGCCCAGGGTGAAGTGTTGCTGACGTGGCGCGCACCGGCCGTTTCCAGCGCGGTTTGCGGATAGAACTTCATCTCGCCACCGCCTAGCGCGCCCTTGGCCTGTTCCTCCTCCTGGTTGCTGATCACCGTGAACCGGTAACCGGCATAGATCCAGTCGGCCGGTGCCGCCGGCTTGCCGCCCGCTTCCAGCGCGCCGATGAAGGCGCCGTTGCCGGGCAGGGTGGACAGCAATGCGATCGGGCCGTGGCAGACCAGCGCGGTGGTCTTGCCGCGGCCGTGGAAGTCCGCCAGCAGGCGGCCCATCGCCGGCGAGGCCAGCAGATCCTGCATGGGCGCATGGCCGCCGGGCACGTACACCGCGTCGAACTGGCCGTAGCCCATCTGTTCGATCCGGGCCAGGCTCAGTACCGGCGATTGCGCCGGCCGGGTCAGGGCCAATCGGTCGAGCAGATCCTGATGCGCCTTCAGCGCACCGGCGTCGCCGCCGAAGTACATCGGGTCCAGCGAGCCCCGATCGACCGTCGGCGCCACGCCGGACGGGGTGGCGAAGGTCACCTGGTGGCCCGCGTCCAGGAACAGCTTGAGCGGCTGCATCAGTTCGTTGAGGTAGAAGCCGGTCGGGAAGACCCGGCCGTCCTTGAGATCCAGGTGGTCCGCATCGGACAGCACGACTAGGACATGGGCCGCGTCGGCATGGGCGGCGGGGAGCGCCAGCGCGAGGGCGGCGGCCAGTACTTTGAGTGATTTCATGGCGTGTTCCTTGAGAATTCGCCGGCTTGGCGGAAGTGGCCGCCACTCTATTTCGTGCCCAAACCGGGATAAACTCGCTCGCTGACAATTTATTTTTCCTTTCGAGGCAAAGATGGCGCGCCGGTTCGATCATCTGGGTGACGCGGAGGTCTTCGTGATCGTGGTGGAGCAGGGCTCGCTGACCGCGGCGGCGGTCGCCCTGGGCACCACGCCGTCGGTCATCAGCCGCGCCATCGCGCGGCTGGAAACCCGCCTCGGCAACCAGTTGCTGCGGCGAACCACCCGCCGGCTGGGATTGACCGAGGCCGGCCAGCTGTACCTGGAGCAGGCGCGTGCGGCGTTCGCGCTGTTCGACGAAGCCGAACGCACGGTGCAGGGCAGGGCGGGCACTTTGGCTGGACGCGTGCGGCTGAGCGTGCCCACCACCTACGGGCATTACCGGCTACCGGAAAAGCTGGCGCGTTTTTCGCGCGAGCATCCGCAGGTGCACATCGAACTCAACATCTCCAACCGCAACGTCGATCTGGTGGCCGAAGGCTTCGATCTCGCGGTGCGGCTGGGCGCGTTGCCCGACAGCGGACTGGCCGCACGCCGGCTGGAGGATGCCGCGCTGTGCATGGTCGCATCGCCCGATTACCTGCGCCGCGTCGGCACGCCGACCCGAAGGGAGCAGTTGGCCGAACACGCCTGCATCCCGTTCGTGATGCCCAGCAGCGGGCGCATCGCGCCCTGGTTGTTCCGCGAAGACGGACGCGACCTCGAATGGACGCCGCCGGATCGGCTGACCGTGTCGGACGACGTGCTTGGCGTGGTGTCGCTGGCCAGCGGCGGCGCCGGTATCTGCCAGACCTACGATTTCATCGCCGACGGCCATCTTCGCGAGGGCCGCCTGGTCGAGGTGCTGCCGCAACTGCGTGGGCGCTCGCGTCCGTTTTCGCTGATCTACGCACCGCATCGTCGATTGTCGGCGGCATCGCGCGCCCTGATCGACAGCCTGTCGAAGAGCGGCGAAGCGGTCGCGGGCTGATTCGGCGCGGTCCTTCCAGCGGGCGGCCACTCAACGCGCCGCCGGCGCATGGCGCTCCCAATAACCGTCTTGCGGCGGAATCTGCTGGACCACATCCACGCTTACGCCGGCGGGATCCCGGGTCATGAAGCGCCGCTGGCCCCACGGTTCATCGGTGAGTGGATGCAGAATCGGCGCGCCTTCCCGACGGAGCCTGTCGTACAGCAGCGACGCATCCGCCACCTCGACGGTCAGCAGCATGCCTTTGCCATTGAAGACCTCGGGCCCCGGCGGGCGGGAAGGATGATCCGGGGTCATGAACGCCAGGGTGGCGCCGCGACCGTCGCCATCGGCGGAACCGGACAGATAGACGAACCAGTTGGCTTCGAACAGGACTCGGAATCCGAAATGCCGCACATGGAAATCACGCGCGGCGGTCATCGCCGGCGTGGTGATCAGCGGATACAGGTCGCGAACGCGCACCGTGGAAGGCGGGGTGTCCGGCTCCTCGCGCGCCGTCGCGGCGCCGGGCAGCGGCAGCGCACCTGCCATCAGCAGAATGGGAAGGACTCGGGAAATTGGCATCGGGCGTTCCTCGTTGGAAGGGGAAGAAAGCCGACGCGTTCCGTCGCCGGCTCCGCCACGATGCACGGCTCAGATTGACAGCAGTTGCTCGATTGCGCGCACCGCGACCCGCGCGCCATCCTCCGCCCGCATGCGCTGGCCGAGTTCGGCCGCGCGCGCACGGGTATCCGTCCGGTCGGCGAAGGCGAGCGCCCGCGCCAGCGCGGAGGCCTCCAGTCGTTTTCCGTTCATCGCCGGACCGGACACGCCCAGGCGGCGCAGCCGATCCGCCCAGAACGGCTGATCGCCGGCGAACGGCACCACCACCGAAGGCACGCCGGCGCGGGTGGCCGAGTGACTGGTGCCCGAACCGCCGTGATGGACCACCAGCGAGGTGCGCGGAAACAACCAGTCGTGCGGCGTCTCGTCGACGATGAAGAAGTTGTCCGGCAGCGCGTCGCGCGCCACGCCGCTCCAGCCCGGATGGAACAACGCGCGCCGGCCCGCGACGGCGTCGACCATCGCCCGCACCAGCCGGGGCCGGTCGAAGCCCGCCATGCTGCCGAAGCCCAGGTAGATCGGCGGCTCGCCCGCGTCGAGCCAGCCCTCCAGCGCGGGCGGTGGTGCCCACGCCGGCGCCGGCAGCGTCCATTGGCCACAGACCCGCGCGTTGTCCGGCCAATCCGCCGGTTGCGGCAGCAGAGTGGGGGACACGCCATACAGCATGGGGTGTTCAGTCCACACCCGCTTTCTCGCCGGCAGCGCCAGCACGCGCGCGCGCGCCTCGTTGGTGCTGCTGCGAAAGGCGCACCAGAGCAGGCCGTTGACGAATCGATGGCTGAACGCGTTCAACGCGTGCGGAACGGGGGCGGATGCCAGGAAAGGTGAGACGAAATCACGGGTGGGCGTGATCGGAATCAGGCCCGTACCGATGGCCGGAATGTCCAGCGCCTCGGCAACCGAAAGCCCGGCGAACGCCGCCAGCCCGGAGACGATCAACGCGTCGCATCCCGTCGCCGCATCCCGGATCTCGCCCATCCAGTGCATGACGTTGGCGTTGGCGATATCGGCCAGCGCCCGGGCGGTGCGGTTGAAGCCACCCTTGCGGTCGACCGCCGTCGCCAGCGCCTGTCCGGGCGAAAGCGCGCCGCGGATATCGCCGGACAACGGCGTCGTCGCCAGGCCGGCGGCATGGGCGGAGCCGAGCGTGGCCGCGTCGGCGAGCAGCCGGGTGTCGTGGCCGGCGGCATTCAGCGCCAGGCACAGCGCGGCCAGGGGACGGGTATCGCCTTCGGTACCATAGGTTGCAACCGCGAACTTCATGGGAGTCTCCGGACGCCGGACAACCCGGCGGATGGACAGAAATAAATGTGCACGACGTATACTAATTTACATCGTATACCCGATGTAAGAGGCAGGCCCCATGGATGAAACCGCGGAACCCGGGCGCCGGGCGCGCAAGCGCGCGCGGATGTTGGACCTGTTGACCGGCACCGCCGCCCGCCTGTTCGAGCAACAGGGCTACGAGGCGGTGACCATGGAACAGATCGCGGCCGAAGCCGACGTCGCCAAGCGCACGCTGTACAACCACTTCCCGACCAAGGAAGCGCTGCTGGCGCGTTGGCTGGATACCGAACTGGAGAAGGACCTGGCGCACCTGGCCGACAGCATCGCCCGCCGCCGGAGCTTCGCCTCGCGGGCGGCCTGCATCCTCGACGCCTCAGCGGCGTGGTGCAGCGCGCACCCGGAACACCTGATGGCCTATCTGCGCTACCGCTTCACCAGCCTCGGCAACGAGGCGGATCAGGCGGACATCGGCGATGGCGGCATCGTCGCGCTGTGGCAGCGCCTCATCGTCGCGGCGCAGGAGAGCGGCGAACTGGGCGACAGGTTCCCGCCCGCGCAACTGGCGACCTGGTTCCACCACCTGTACCTGGCCGCGCTGCTGCGCTGGCTGACCGTGCCGGGACTTTCGCTGCAACGCGAGTTTGCCGACGCCGCACGCCTGTTCGTGGACGGCGCGGCGGCACGCTGAACGGCGCGCCGCCCGTGCGCGTCAGTGCCGCTGGCGCGGATCCCGGCCCAATTGGCGATACAGGGTGCTGCGGCTGATGCCCAGTTGGCGCGCCGCGCGGGCGACGTTGCCGTCGCAGGCTTCCACCGCCGCGCGCATGGCCGCGCGGGTCATCGAATCCAGCGGCGCGGATGCGGGCGGCGCGACAACGGCGGGCGTATCCATGCGCGCCTGCAGGTAGGCGGGCAGGGCATCGGCGCCGATCAGGCTGCCGGGTTCGCTCAGGGCGGCGAGGGTGCGCAGGCTCGCCACCAGTTGGCGCAGGTTGCCGGGCCAGGCATAGCGCGCGAGCCGTTCGACCGCTTCGTCGGAAAGCCGGCGCCCCTGGCCGATGCGCTGCCACAGTGAATGCACCAGCCCTTCGCGTCCGGGCTGTTCGCGCAGCGGCGCCAGTTCGACCAGGTGATGGGAAATGCGGTAGTAGAGGTCGGCCCGGAAGCGGCCTTCGGCCACTGCTTCTTCCAGTCGCCGGTGGGTCGCGCAGACCAGGGCGAAATCCAGTTTGACCGGCTTGCCGCCGCCCAGCGGCGACAGTTCGCGATCCTGCAGGACGCGCAGCAGGCGCGGTTGCAACGCCAGCGGCATGTCGCCGATTTCGTCCAGGAACAGGATCCCGCCGTCGGCCTGCCGCAGCAGGCCGATGCTGCCGTCCTTGCGCGCGCCGGTGAAGGCACCGCTCTCGTAGCCGAACAGTTCGGCCTCGATCAGCCCCTCCGGCAGCGCGGCGCAATTGACCGCCACGAAGGGTTTGCCGGCGCGGGCGCTGCGCCGGTGCAGTTCGCGCGAGAACACTTCCTTGCCGGTGCCGGTCTCGCCCAGCACCAGCACCGGAATGCCGGCATCGAGCACGCGGCAGGCGCGTCCCAGTTCGGCTTCCAGTTTCGCGTCGAACAGCGGTGCGCCGGCTTCGGTTCCCGAACCGGACGCCGACACCGTGATCGGCGATGCCGCGCGGGCGCGCCGCGAGCGGGTCGGCCCATCGACGTGTCCGTGCAGCAGGCGGCCGCTGCGGTCCTGCAGCACGCCGTCGTCGCGCAGGCGTGACAGCGCGCCGTCGAACATCGCCTCGTAGGAGGCGCGCCCGAGATCGGCCCGCTCCAGTCCGAACAGCGCCAGCCCGGCCCTGTTGGCCGCCACCAGCCGCCCGTTGCGGAACGCCAGCAGACCCTCGCGCGCACTGCCCAGCAGCGCCGGGTTGGCATGCACGCGCAGCAGGTCGGCGTCAGTGATGCCTTCGTCGAAGTACCGATGTTCGATGTTGGCGACCGCCAACTGCGCCAGGCCAAGCGCGTGCATGGGCGCGACCATCGCGTCGCCGGAGATGTCCAGCACGCCGACCATGCGCCCAAACGGATCGAACACCGGCGCGGCCGAGCAGTTGAGGATGCGGTGCGGCGCCGCGTAGTGCTCGGCGCCGCGCACTTCGACCGCGCGCGCGTCGGCGATCGCGGTGCCGATCGCGTTCGTGCCCACCCGCGCTTCGTTCCAGCACGCACCCGGCATCAGTGCGACCCGGCCGGCCTTGTCGAGGAATTCGGCGTTGCCCTCGGCGTCGAGGATCCAGCCTTCGGCATCGGTGAGGATGACGATGCTGCCGGTATTGGCGGCGTCGGCGGCGAGCATTTCGACCTCGGCACGCGCCAGTCGCCAGAGCTGTTCGTGCTGCTCGCGCAGGGTACGCAGGCGGGGCGCGTCGATCGGTTCGATCGCCGGGCGCGCATTCGCCGCCAGTCCCAGGCCCAGGCAGCGCCGCCACGATTGCAGGATGGCCGGCGGTACCTGGCCCACCGGCGTGCGCCCGGCCTCGAAGAAGGCGCGCCGGGCCTGCGCGATGCGTTGCTCGTCGGGTGGAGCGGATGGTCGGGACATGCCGGAAGTCCTCGCCGGGCGATGTGTCGCATTTTGCGACAGGAAAACCGCCCGCTGTCCCGATACACAGCACACCCGCGGACACTCCGCAAGCGACACGCTTGTTGCGTTGCCGCAGCGGCAACGCGGTTTCCCTGCGGAATGGCGGCGTAGCGGCGTGGCGCGGCGCAGCAACAAATGCTGGCACGCGGCCTGCGTCGGACGGGAACCCCAACCGAACAAGCCAGGAGATTCCGATGAACGCAGTCGCCGCCCCCCGTCCACAGGCCGTGGACCCGTCCGCCATCTTCAAGCAGCGCTACGCCAACTTCATTGGCGGGCGCTGGGTGGAACCCCGTTCGGGGCAGTATTTCGACAACACCAGTCCGGTCAACGGCAAGGTGTTCACCCAGGTGCCGCGTTCCAACGCCGACGACATCGAGGCCGCGCTGGACGCCGCGCACGCCGCGCGCGAGGCGTGGGGCAAGGCCTCGGTGACCGAGCGCGCCAACGTGCTGCTGCGAATTGCAGACCGCATCGAGCAGAACCTGGAACTGCTGGCGCACGCCGAAACCTGGGACAACGGCAAGCCGATCCGGGAAACCCTCAATGCCGACATTCCGCTGTGCGCGGATCATTTCCGCTACTTCGCCGGCGCCATCCGCGCGCAGGAAGGCGGCATCAGCGAAATCGATCACGACACCATCGCCTATCACTTCCACGAGCCGCTGGGCGTGGTGGGACAGATCATCCCCTGGAACTTCCCGCTGCTGATGGCCTGCTGGAAGCTCGCGCCCGCGCTGGCCGCCGGCAATTGCGTGGTGCTCAAGCCGGCCGAACAGACCCCGGCCAGCATCCTGGTGCTGATGGAGATCATCGGCGATCTGCTTCCGGCGGGCGTGCTCAACGTGGTCAATGGCTTCGGCCTGGAAGCCGGCAAGCCGCTGGCCAGCAGCCCGCGCATCGCCAAGATCGCCTTCACCGGCGAGACCACGACCGGCCGGCTGATCATGCAGTACGCCAGCCAGAACCTGATCCCGGTGACCCTGGAACTGGGCGGCAAGTCGCCCAACATTTTCTTCGCCGACGTCATGGCCGAGGACGACGATTTCCTGGACAAGGCGATCGAGGGCTTCGTGCTGTTCGCCTTCAACCAGGGCGAGGTCTGCACCTGTCCGTCGCGGGCGCTGATCCAGGAATCGATCTACGAGAAGTTCATGGAGCGCGCGCTCAAGCGCGTCGCCGCGATCAAGCAGGGCAATCCGCTGGATCCCAACACGATGGTCGGCGCGCAGGCGTCCAGCGAACAACTGGAGAAGATCCTGTCGTACATCGACATCGGCCGGCAGGAAGGCGCCGAAGTGTTGATCGGCGGTGCCCGCAACGAGCAGGGCGGTGATCTGGCCGGCGGCTATTACGTGCAGCCGACGGTGTTCAAGGGCCATAACCGGATGCGCATCTTCCAGGAAGAGATCTTCGGCCCGGTGGTCTCGGTCACCACCTTCAAGGACGAGGCCGAAGCGCTGGCGATCGCCAACGACACCCTGTACGGGCTGGGCGCCGGCGTCTGGAGCCGCGACGCGGCGCGGTTGTACCGGATGGGCCGTGGCATCCAGGCCGGACGGGTGTGGACCAACTGCTACCACGCCTATCCCGCGCACGCGGCGTTCGGCGGCTACAAGCAATCCGGCATCGGCCGCGAGAACCACCGGATGATGCTGGACCACTACCAGCAGACCAAGAACCTGCTGGTCAGCTATTCGCCCAAGGCACTGGGCTTCTTCTGAGCCGTCGCGCGGGCGCCTTCCGACCGACGGCGCCCGCACGTGTTTTCCGATTGATTGGAATCAAAGAGCCGGGGATGCCATCGCGCTACGGTGGTCCCGGCGCAACCAACAGGAGAAATGCGTGGACAAGACAATGAAAGCCGCCGTGGTTCGCGAGTTCGGAAAGCCACTGGTCATCGAAGAGGTGACCGTGCCGCGTCCCGCCGCCGGCGACGTGCTGGTGAAGATCGAGGCCTGCGGCGTCTGCCACACGGATCTGCACGCGGCCGAAGGCGACTGGCCGGTCAAGCCGAACCCACCATTCATTCCGGGCCACGAGGGCGTGGGCCACGTGGTGGCCGTGGGTGCCGGCGTCACCCATGTGAAGGAGGGCGATCGGGTCGGCATTCCCTGGCTGTATTCGGCCTGCGGGCATTGCGAACACTGCCTGGGCGGCTGGGAAACCCTGTGCGAGCAGCAACAGAACACCGGCTATTCGGTCAACGGCGGATTCGCCGAATACGCGCTGGCCAACGCCGATTATGTGGGGCATGTGCCGAAGGGGATCGGTTTCGTCGAGATCGCGCCGGTGCTGTGCGCGGGCGTGACCGTCTACAAGGGACTCAAGGTGACTGATACCCGTCCCGGCAATTGGGTAGTGATCTCCGGCATCGGCGGTTTGGGGCACATGGCGGTGCAGTACGCGCGGGCAATGGGCTTGAACGTCGCCGCCGTGGACGTGGACGACGCCAAACTCGATCTCGCCAGGCGCCTCGGCGCCACCGTCACCGTCAACGCCAGGACCACCGATCCGGTGGCCTACCTGAAAAAGGAAATCGGCGGCGCGCACGGCGCGCTGGTCACCGCGGTCTCGCCCAAGGCGTTCGAGCAGGCGATCGGCATGGTCCGGCGCGGCGGCACGGTGTCGCTCAACGGATTGCCGCCGGGCCAGTTCCCGCTCGATATTTTCGGCATGGTGCTCAACGGGGTGACCGTGCGCGGCTCCATCGTCGGCACCCGCCTGGATCTGCAGGAGTCGCTGGACTTCGCTGCGCTCGGCAAGGTCAAGGCGACGGTCTCCACCGATCGGCTGGAGAACATCAACCAGGTGTTCCAGCGCATGCACCAGGGCCAGATCGAGGGCCGGGTGGTGCTGGATCTGGCCGCCTGAGTTTGCCGTTCAAAGGCACCGCCCGTGACCGAAGCGTCGTCCACCGCAAATCCCCCTCCCTTGCAGGTGATGGCGACGCTGCCGGCGTTGCAGCTGATCCAGACGCTGCGCGCCCGGCACGGGCCGGTGCTGTTCCATCAGTCCGGTGGTTGCTGCGACGGTTCCTCGCCGATGTGCTTCCCGGTTGGCGACTTCATCGTCGGCGACCGCGACGTGCAACTGGGCGAGATTGGCGGCGCGCCGTTCTACATCAGTCCTTCCCAGTTCGAGTACTGGAAGCACACCCAACTGATTATCGATGTCGTGCCAGGGCGCGGTGGCATGTTCTCGCTGGAGAACGGGGAGGGCGTGCGCTTCCTCGTCCGTTCCCGCCTGTTCACCGACGAGGAGTACCTCGCGCTGGGGCGGGCAGGGCGGGTCTGATTTCGTGACGCGTGGCCGCTCGAACCCGGGCGGCCGCCTTTCTTCTTTGCGACGCACCCATCCCAGATAACCAAAGATCATTTGCTTTACGTGACGCGTCACATAAAATAACCATCACCCAAGCAATGGAGCCACGTGATGCGTGACGCAAACGATCCCGGCACCTTGGAAATGGTGTTTCCCCGGCGTCGCGGCCGTCCGCCGCAGCATGGCGTGGCGATGACCGCCGCCGAGCGCGCGCGCAACTACCGGGCCAATCGCAAGCATCGCCGCCAGACCGGCAGCCGCCTCCTGCATGTGCAGAGCGACACCACGTTGCTGGACAAGATCCGTGACGCGATCAGCAGCGGCCGCTCGCCAACGGCGATAGGCCGGCTGGTGGCGGAACTGGCTTCCCGCTATCCGGCCGCGGCCGACTGACCCGTCCGCAGCGCGACAGAACAAGGCACCTCGCTCCCGCCTCTCCGATAGGGGAGGGGTCTCGCGTCGCACGGAGCACGGAGCACACCGGTTCGGCCAACCAATGGCACTGCGAGCCGGCCGGTTCCGTGATATCCAATGACGGAAACCGCTCGGGAGGGAGCGCCATGAGACACCGGATTCGCTGGATGGGGACGTTCCTGCTGTGCGCGGCGATGCCGGCGCTGGCCCAGGACGCCGCGATTCCCCTCGCAGACGCGCGCGCCGTCTTCAGCCAGGCCCGCACGCAGTGCGAAGCCGATGGCGGTCGCCTGTGGGGCGCATCGCTGTGCGGGCCAATCATGCTGGTCGATCCGCGGACCCGCCGCATCGTCGCGTCGCAGGCCGACGCAAAGGGCGCGCTGCGCGAACAGGACGGCGTGTTCGTCGGCGAGCTGCCGAAGGAGACCAACGTCGCCAACACCGCCGTCGAATGGTCCGGCACGCGCTGGACCCAGATGCTGTGGCCCTTGCCGGAAGACGAAGGCAAGCGCGGCACGCTGATCGCGCACGAGATGTTCCATCGCCTGCAACCGGACCTGCCAATTGCCGATGCCAGGGGCGGTGAGAACCCGCATCTGGATACGCTGGAGGGCCGCTACAGCCTGCAACTGGAATGGCGGGCGCTGGCCAGCGCACTGCAGGCCGATGGCGATGCCGCCCGACGCACGGCGGTCGCCGATGCGCTGGCGTTCCGCGCCGACCGACATCGGCGTTTCCCCGATGCCCGCGCGGACGAGACGGCGTTGGAACTCAACGAAGGCCTGGCCGAGTACACCGGCGTGATGCTCGGAAACGCGACGCCACAGGCTCGTCTCCAGGCGGCGCTCCACGATCTCCAGTCGCATGTCGCCGATCCCAGCTTCGTGCGCTCCTTCGCGTACGCGACCGGTCCGGCCTACGGCCTGTTGCTCGACCAATTCGCGCCGGGCTGGCGCAAGCGTCTGGGAGACACCGCGATGGATCTCGGCACCCGCCTGCGCGAGGCGGGCGGCTTCGAAGTGGCGACAGGCGATGCGGCGCTGGCCGCGGCGGCCGCGCGCCATGGCGGCACAGCGCTGCGCGAAACGGAAACCGCGCGCGAGCGGGAACGCCTGGCGCAACTCGAACGCAACCGCGCGCGCTTCGTGCGGGGACCGGTGCTGACCCTGGCCCTGAAGCACATGAGCGTCCAGTTCAATCCGAGCAACCTGCAACCGCTCGACGGCGTGGGTACCGTCTATCCCACCATGCGCGTCACCGACGACTGGGGCACGCTGGAAGTGGAGGAGGGCGCGGTGATGAGAAGCGACTGGAAGGCGGTGATCCTCGCCGCCCCCGATGCGAGCGGCGACGCGCCGCATGGCCCCGGCTGGAAGCTGGCGCTGAAACCCGGCTGGACGCTGGTGCCCGGCACCCGACCAGGGGACTACGTGCTGAAAGGCCCCGAGTCCTGATCGCGGCGAAACCGGCTACATCCTCCGGTTGATTTCCTGCACCTTGGCTACCGCACCCTTGCGCTCGCTGTAGCGGTCGGTCAGATAGTCACTGCGATCCCGGACCATCAGCGTGAACTTCATGAGTTCCTCCATGACGTCCACCACGCGGTCATGGAACGGCGACGGTTTCATCCGGCCGTCGTCGTCGAATTCCTGCCAGGCCTTGGCGACCGACGACTGGTTGGGGATGGTCACCATGCGCATCCAGCGCCCCAGGATGCGAAGCGTGTTGACCACGTTGAAGGACTGCGATCCTCCGCAGACCTGCATGACCGCCAGCGTCTTGCCCTGGGTGGGGCGCACGCTGCCATCCTCCAGCGGCAACCAGTCGATCTGGTTCTTGAACACGCCGGTGATCGTGCCGTGGCGTTCGGGCGACACCCACACTTGTCCTTCCGACCACTGCGACCACTCCCGCAACTGCCGGACCTTCGGATGCTCCCGGGGCACGCTGTCGAGCAGGGGCAGGTCGTGCGGATCGAATACCCGTGTCTCCGCGCCCAGGTGACGCAGGATGCGCTCGGCTTCCAGCGCCAGCTTGCGGCTGAAGGATTGCGGACGCAGCGAACCGTAGAGCAGCAGGATGCGCGGGGCGCGGCTTCCCGCCGCTCCCAGCGATTCGTGGTGGGGCAGGGGCAGCAGCTCCGTGCTGACGTGGGGAATGTCCGCGGTCGAGGATTGTCTTGTCATATTCTTTCGATTATTCTGGAAATATGGAAACGAAACAAGCCATCGCCGCATTGACCGCCCTGGGCCACGCCACCCGCCTGGCCGCCTATCGCCTGCTGGTCGAGGCCGGCCCCGCCGGACGCATGGCGGGCGAGATCGCCGAAGCGCTCGCCATTCCCAACGCCACGCTTTCCTTCCACCTGAAGGAACTGGTCCAGGCCGGCCTGGCGGAAAGCGAGAACCGCGGTCGCAACGTCTGCTATCGGGCCAACTTCGAGGCCATGAACGGCCTGGTGGCCTATCTCACCCACAACTGCTGCGCCGGCTCGCCCGTCGAGTCGTGCGCGCCCGCCTCTTCCTGTGAATGCTGAGCCGAGAGATCCCATGAAGCGTCGCGTCCTGTTCCTGTGCACCGGCAATTCCGCCCGGAGCGTGCTGGCCGAAGCCACGCTCCGGGCATGGGCCGGCAACCGGTTCGAAGTATTCAGCGCCGGCAGCAAGCCGGCCGGGCAGGTCAATCCACATGCACTCGCCCAGCTGGCGGCCGAAGGCATTTCGACCGCCGGCCTGCGAAGCAAGTCGTGGGACGAATTCGCGACCGCGGATGCCGCGCCGATGGACCTGGTGGTGACGGTCTGCGATTCGGCGGCCTCGGAAACCTGCCCGGTGGTGTTCGGCGACTTCCTGCGCGTGCATTGGGGCCTGCCGGATCCGGCGGCGGTCTCCGGCACCGACGAAGAGAAGGCCGCAGCCTTCCGCCAGGCGCATCGCGTCATCAAGGCACGGCTGCTGGCCTTCCTGGCGCTGCCGGCCGAGGCCTGGAACGATCGGCAGGCGCTCAAGACACAACTGGATCGGATCGGTTTCGTGGAGCCGGAGGACGAGGCGCTTTCCCATGGCTGAGGCCACGCCCCGCATCGGTTTTTTCGAGCGCTATCTGACCATCTGGGTCGGCCTGTGCATCCTGGTCGGAACCGGCCTCGGCCACCTGTTTCCCTCAGCCTTCGTCCGCCTGGGCGGGATGGAAGTCGCCAGGGTCAATCTGCCGGTCGCGGTGCTGATCTGGCTGATGATCATCCCGATGCTGCTGAAGGTCGATTTCGGCGCGATGAAGGAAGTCGGGCGGCATTGGCGCGGCATCGGCGTCACGCTGTTCATCAACTGGGCGGTCAAGCCGTTCTCGATGGCGCTGCTGGGCTGGTTCTTCCTGCGACATGTGTTCGCGGATTCGCTGCCGGCCGATCAGATTGACTCGTACATGGCCGGACTCATCCTGCTGGCCGCCGCGCCTTGCACGGCGATGGTCTTCGTATGGAGCAATCTCTGCCGGGGCGACGCCAATTTCACCCTGAGCCAGGTGGCGCTCAACGACGCCATCATGGTGGTGGCGTTCGCACCACTGGTGGCGCTGCTATTGGGCCTGTCCGCCATCACCGTGCCGTGGGACACGCTGCTCATCTCGGTCGGCCTCTACATCATCGTGCCGGTCGCCATTGCGGTCGTGATGCGCCGTTGGCTGATGAGACGGGCAGGGGAGCGGGGGCTGGAAAAGGTGTTGCACAGGTTGGGGCCATACTCGCTGGCCGCGCTGCTGCTGACGCTGGTGCTGCTGTTCGGCTTCCAGGGCCGCCAGATCATCGAACAGCCGATGGTGATCGCCATCCTGGCCGTTCCCATCCTGATCCAGGTCTACTTCAATTCCGGTCTGGCCTATCTGTTGAACCGGCGCCTGGGCGTGGCCCACAGCGTGGCCGGTCCTTCGGCGCTGATTGGCGCCAGCAACTTCTTCGAACTGGCGGTGGCCACCGCGGTCAGCCTGTTCGGCGTCCATTCCGGCGCGGCCCTGGCGACCGTGGTCGGCGTACTGATCGAGGTGCCGGTGATGCTGTCGGTCGTCGCCATCGTCAACCGGACGCAGGGCTGGTATTGCGTGGGTGTCCAGCGCGCCATCGGAGCCAGGTGACATGCCGTCCATCCAAGCCATCGATCTCGACGCGGCAGTCACCCACCTGCTGTCCGACAGCGGTCTCCCCACCGCGGATCTCGCAAACGGCGCGCGTGTCGAATTCCTCGGAGCGCGCCGGAACGACGTGCTCGAGGGATGCGTGGCGCTGGAACGCTGCGGCGAACTTGCACTGCTGAGATCCTTGGCGGTCTCCCCCCAATCTCGTGGTTCCGGCCTCGGCGCAATGCTGGTCGAGCACGCCGAGGATTTCGCCCGGCAACGCGGATACCGTGCGATCTATCTGTTGACCACGGACGCGTCGAGCTTCTTCGCTGCGCGGGGCTACCAGCGGGTCGACCGTGAACAGGCGCCCGCCAGCGTCCGCGCCACCTCCCAGTTCTCGGCGCTGTGCCCGGCGTCTTCCATCCTGATGTTCAAGCCGCTCGCCAACGAATGACGCGCGAGCGGGGCAGGGCATCGACTAGGCGCGGCTGCCGACCCGTTGCGCGCGCCAATCGCCGGCGCCGGCGAACCGCAGGTAGGCCTCGGCGACCAGCAGGTTGGGCATCCAGCAAAGCCATGCGATCGCCGAATAAGCCGCGGGGAACGCAATACCCGCGATCTGGCTGACGGGCAGGTAGATGCGCAACGTGACCGCCGCGAACGTCAGCGCGAAACTGCGGATCATCCAGCGCCGGTGTTCCGCGATGTTGCCGGCCCGGACATGGCGATAGGCCATGAACGTGCAGCCAAGCCAGCACACCGCCAGCAGTGCGAATCCAGCCTGGGTGATGGTCCCGCCCGACGACTGGACCGCAAGCACGAAACCGGAAATGCCGCCGGCCAGCACGCCCGCCACGTAGAGCCGACCCAACCAGCGATGTCCGCCGCCAAAGCGGCTGCGAAGCCAACTGTTGAGCTGGAACGTGCCGATGGCGAGCGCCAATGCGCTCCCGGCGAAATGCGCGATGGCGGCGACCGGGCGCTCGGCGATCAACGTCCGGACCAGCGAAGGGCGAAATTCAGGCAACGCCAGCAGCGCCACTGCATAGCAGGCGACCGCGAGCGCCAGAAACGTCATGACGATCCATCCCAAGATCCGCGCCATTTCCGAGCATTCCCTTTGCCGCCCGGAACGGGCTTCGACGTCCATGCTCCTTTGTCCGGACCGTCCAAAGCAGTGCCGTTTGTCGGGGTGCCGTTAGTCAGCGTTCGTGTGGGGCAGGGCGTCCGAACGTCCTTCAGGCGTTAACAAAACCCTACCTCGACAGGTCCATGGTGCATGGAAATCCACACCAGGCGAAGGCAAGTGACCGGCTACGGCGGCCTTAGCCGCCAGCAACGGCAATTGTTGGTTGAGCTTTGCGGCGCGTCATCAGACGACCGGGTCATGACGATAGCCGAGGGCATCACCGTAACCGACGCCTGGCACGAAGCCGCATCGAAACTGGCCGAGCGGGGACTCGTGGAACTGCAGACGCACAGCGCCCCCAGCACATGCTGGCTGACCACGCTCGGCTGGGCCCTTTGCCATGACCTGAGCCTGCATGACGCATACAACCAGCAGGCGAAGCCGGGCTGGCGGTACTAGCGGCGAAACCGGTCCGCTGGCGGGGATTGCTGGGATAGGCTCCCGCTCAGGTACCCTGCGCCCGGCAAATGGAGATAACTGCATGAAAAGGATATTCCTGGCGGTCACGCTGGTCGCCTATTCGGTTGCCGCGCTTGGACAGGTCCAAAGCGCGCGGGGAAAGGGAACACCTAAGCGCGCGGGGAAAGGGAACACCTAGGGTGACGTCGACCCCGAAGGCGGCCCACAACTCGATGGCCAACGGCACGACGCCGTTCAAATGCGACCAGTACCGCAACCACCCGCATCCGGGCATGCATGGCTTCTGCCAAAGCATGGAGAACACGGTCCTTGCCAATGAGGCGCGACGGGCCGGCAGGCCAGGCCCCTCCGAAAGCATCGTCGAGTTTCCTGCGCTTGGCACCGCGGAAGCCAAGCAACTTGGTTACGCCTGTATTGGCGGACAGGCCTTCAAACGCCTGGCAAATGGATGGGAACAGGTTCATGCCAAGGCCGGCGGCTGGCAACGGTGTCGCGGCGGCTGAAGAAGCCTCCTTTTCCTCGCCCCGAAGAACGTTGCTCACAAACTGAAGAAACCCGCAAGACAGGCGCGTCGGCTAGGATGCGGCGACTTGAGATGCGGTGACGCCATGGAACCTGACCAACGCAGCAAGACCTTTGAGCCGGCCTTCAAATGGACGCATTACGTCTTCGGCAACAACATGATCGCCGGCACGCTGCAGACGATCACTCTCGTAGTCCTCGCGTCCTTGGCGTTCGGGCTGGTGCGATCCTGCTGGGGGACATAGTGGCGGAGCCCGGGCCGCCAAGGCAGCCGCGGCCGATTCGGCCGGCCTGGGCAGGGGCGTTTACAGCTGTTGCCGGCATCGGGACTGGGCCAGCTGCCCATCCGGGCTTGAACATAATATGCATTATGCGAAATTATAGGTGAGCCAGCTGGCACGGGGCTGGTGTCGGTGTTCCTAATTGTTGCCCTTTTTGCCTAATTCGCGCTTGTCCTTGATTTTATTAGGCCAAGAACCTACTGCCGCCGGCGGTTGACCAGGCCCTGGTGGCGGCCGGCCTGAAGGCCAAGCTGGGTCCTTGGACTTTGTCCACCGTCCGGCATCGGGTGGCGGTGCTGTCCACCGCGCACCGACTCAAGCAGCAGCCCAATCCTTGCGAGCAGCCAGCGATTCGCACCGTACTCAGCCGTGCGGCCCGTGCTTCGATCAAACGCGGCGAGCGACCCCGCAAAAAGACCGCGATCACCTTGGCCGAGCTAGAAGCGATGCTGGCCACCTGCGACGACAGTCTGGAAGGGCTGCGCGACCGTGCCCTGCTCTGCTTCGGATTCGCCAGCGGCGGACGCCGCCGCAGCGAGATCGCCGCAGCCGACCTGCGCGATCTACGCCGGATCGGGGACAAGGGCTATATCTACCGGCTGGAGTACAGCAAGACCCAGCAGGCCGGCGTCACCGCATCCTCCACCCCCGACAAGCCGGTGTTGGATCGGGCCGCCCTCGCCCTCGAGGATTGGCTGGAGGCATCCGGGATCACCGAAGGTGCGATCTTCCGGCGGCTCTGGAAACAGCGGGTGGGCCCTGCCCTATCCCCGGCTGCGGTGGGTGAGATCGTGCAGCGGCGGGCCCGCATAGCGGGGTTGGAGGGGGATTTTGGCGGGCATAGCCTGCGCTCGGGCTTTGTGACTGAGGCCAGCCGGCAGGGGGGGTCGCTGCCGGCGATCATGCAGATGACCGAGCACCGGGCGGTGTCGAGCGTGATCGGCTATGTGCAGTCAGGCAGCGCCGCTGCCAATCCGGCAGCGCGTCTCCTAGAGAACGACTAGGGCCGAAATCCTCGCAGCGCCGCGGACGAGGTTCCCAATCCGGGTGACCAGGTGTGAATAGCGCGTGAAAGTTGCTAGATTGCGACCAGTCCAATCGCCAAGGCAGGTCATGGATTACGAAATCGACTTTCTCCCCGTCGGTGAAGGCTCAGGGGATGCGATCGTCATTCGCTACGGGGAGGCAGCCACCGGTTACTGGCTGCATGTGATCGACGGCGGCCGTACCGAAACAGCCGATACGATCGTTGACCACATCGACGCCTTCTACCCCGGCTATCACATCAATCACATGGTGGTGACGCACGCAGACAACGATCATGCGTGCGGTTTGGTCGGCGTCATGAAGAAGAAGAGGGTCGAGCATCTTTGGATGAACCGCCCTTGGCTTTACGCGTCTGAGGTACTTCATCACTTCCACGGCAACTATACGCTGCAGGGCTTGATCGACGAGATCAAGAGCAGGCATTCCTACCTCGTGGAACTCGAGCAGCTTGCCAGGGCGCAAGGAACGCAGATCCACGAGGTGTTTCAGGGCGACCAGATCGGTAAATTCACGGTCTTGGCACCTCATAAGCAACGGTACATCCAATCGATTCCCGACTTTGGCAAAACACCCGACCGGTACTCGACCCAGGCCAATGATCTGAGAAGGTTTGGCCTAATGCGGGCGTTGGCAGACAGCGCGATGAAGCTGTTCGAGAGCTGGGACTTTGAGACGTTGGCTAGCACGACCCAGACCTCTGCGTCCAACGAAAGCTGCGTCGTTCAGTACGCCAATTTGGATGGGAAGTGCGTGCTGCTGACAGCAGATGTCGGACCGATTGGTCTAGATGAGGCGGCCACATTCGGAGCCCAACTAGGACTGCAGATGCCCACGTTCGTGCAAGTACCGCACCACGGCAGCCGACACAATGTCACCCCTGCTGTATTGGATGCCTGGCTGGGTCCCAAGCGGCCGCCCGGTACGGTCATTGGAACGGCTTTCTGCTCGGTGGGGGCCAACAAGCATGATTACCCGCGCCGACAAGTGACCAACGCTTTCATGCGTCGCGGCTTCAAGGTGTATGCCACCCGCACGGGGTGGCTGTCTCATTCGCATGGCGGAGGTCACCCCAACGCCGTGCCGGCCGTTGCAGAAGCTTTCTCGTTCGAAGTCGAGGGTGTTTCATGAAAGGCTTCAGCGCTTTTGATACCTACGCCCTAAGAGCCCGGCTGTTTCCGGCAATCATTGCGGCCGCCCCGGCCTTTGCCGCTCTGGCCTTGTTGATCTCGTGGGAGAGCTTTGGGCTCTCCCAAGTTGTGTCCTCGATCGCCTTGGTGGTCCTTACCTACGCGATCGCCGATACTGCCAGAGCGCGTGGTCGGGCCATCGAAGGAATATTGCATGCCGAACGGGGCGGATTGCCCTCGATCACCTTGTTTAGGCGCAACGATCCGACCATCAATAGCGGCTCTAAGGACCGCTATCGCGCCTTTCTCGGCCGCATGCTCGGCGTTGATGTGCCCACGGAGGCGCAGGAGCAAGCCGATCAGGCGTCAGCCGATGACTTCTATGCCCAATGTGGCGTGTGGCTGCGGCAGCACACCCGGGATCATCGGCGCTTCCCGCTGCTGTTCGGCGAAAACATCACCTATGGATTCCGCCGCAATCTGCTTGGCGTCAAGACATTCGCGCTGGGCTTGAACCTCGTGGTAGTAGCGTGCTCTATCTTTCTGCTGTGGCAAACCGGATGGCGGTTCGACACCGGTTCGGGAAGTCGCGTGGTCGTGGTGCTGTTGGTAGCCGTGGCCCACGCCGGATTTATGCTGCTGGCCGTTAACCACCAGGCGGTCTGGGATGCGTCGCGCGCCTACGGGCGGGAACTCATCCTAAGCTGCGAGGCCTTCCTCCCGCGCTCGGATGCCCCAAAGAAGCGGCCCGCAGCGCGAGTCCGCGGTCGAGGGGGGAGCGCATAAGGCTCTTGGGCTCGTGGCGCTATGCCGATTTCGGCACGGTACCAACAGCAGCTCGCGCCCTTCCCCTACTCTGCTGTCCTGCCCCGGCGCGCCGCCGGCCCATCGCCGCTGACCTGCGTAAAAGGAACTTATGGCCTGGTTTCTCCTGCTGATCGCCCTCGCTGCCCTGCTCTGGGTACACCGCCACCACGCTGCGATAAGAAGGGTGCAAGCCGCTGATCTGACGCGACTGCGCGAGGAGTTGTCTGGGCTCTATGCACAGCGTGAAGGGCTGCGCACGGAAGCAGCGGCTCTGCGCGCATCAAAAGCGGACCTTGAAACACGCGTCCAGGTACTGACTGCGGACGTAGCGGCGCTGAGTGCGTTCCAAGAAGTCCGCGATCTCGCCGCTGAGGCTCAGCGCATTCGGCTAGAAGCGCAGGAGTTGATCGCCGCAGCAGAGCTTGAGGCCCATTCTGTTCGTTCGCGAGCCGGGCAGGAAGCCGAGGAACTGCATCGGCAAGCGACCGCAGCCCATGCCGATGCCAGCCGCAAGACCACTGCCCTGCTCGACCAGGCCACAGCCAAGGCCGCAGGCATCGTCTCTGCGGCTGAGGCTGAAGCAGAAAACGTTGCCGGCGACGCGTACCGTGCCCTGCGGGAGTTAAAGGCGATCCAGCGCACAGCCACGGCAATAGAGAACCTGATCGGAGGGTACGGGGATCGTTACCTCGTTCCCACCTACAGCTTCCTGGACGAGTTCGCCGAGACATACAGCTTCGAGGACGCAGGTCGCGATCTGAAGTTGGCGCGCGACCAGACAAAACGACTGGTGGCCAGCGGTGCAGCGGCTGCCTGCGACTACGTGGAAGCAGCGCGTCGCTCAACCGCAATCCATTTCGTACTTGATGCATTCAACGGTAAAGTCGACACCATCCTCGCACGGATCAAAGCGGACAATGTCGGAACCTTGCGCCAGCAGATTGAGGACTCCTTTGCCGTGGTCAACCACAATGGCAAGGCATTTCGCAATGCGCGCGTCACCCCGGAGTATCTGACTAGTCGGCTCGAAGAGTTGAAGTGGGCCGCAGCTGCAATGGCACTCCGCGAACGGGATAAGGAAGAACAGCGTCAGGCGCGCGAGCAGATTCGGGAGGAAGAGCGTGCCCGCCGCGAGATCGAGCGGGCTCTGCGGGATACGGAACGGGAGGAGGCTGCTATTCAGAAAGCCATGGTTCGACTGGAGACGCAGGTAGCGAAGGCTAACGATGACCAGCGGCTGGCCTTGGAAGTTCAGCTGGCGGATCTGCGCAATAAACTGAGCGAGGCTGAAGCCAGGAACCAGCGTGCCCTTTCGATGGCACAGCAGACGAAAGCAGGTCATGTCTACATCATTTCGAACATCGGATCCTTTGGAGAGAACGTCTATAAGGTCGGCATGACCCGGCGCCTGGAGCCGCATGACCGCGTGCGCGAGCTCGGTGATGCGTCGGTGCCTTTCAACTTCGATGTCCATGCCATGATCTGGTCTGAGGATGCGCCGACGCTCGAACGCGCGCTACACCGCCGCTTCGTGACCGCCCAGGTCAACAAGGTTAATCCTAGGAAGGAGTTCTTCCGCGTGGACTTAGCCTCATTGCGGGATTGTGTGGAAGACATGGGACTGCAGTGCGCTTGGACGCTGGCGGCATCCGCCGCCCAATATCGGGAGACGCAGGCTATAGAGCGCGATTTGGTTGCCGGCACAGTGCACGCCCAACAGTGGCTCAGCGAACAAATGGCGTTCGAGCCGGAGATGCCGCTCGAAGAGGAGACGGTCCCAGTGGGAACGACCGCTGACGAGAACGCTGGTTTTTAACTAGAGAGTCATCTTCTGCCGGTCGGCGATGGCGACGGAACGGGCGATCAACACGCTACGGACTCGGTGAACAGCGTGATTCTGTATAAAGTGGACTGCATGGCGAGCATTCATTCGGAATACCACCGCTTCCTGACGCACTTGGCGCAGCGACACGTGCACGACGACGTGCGCCGCCTTGCGCACCTTGTACTCGATCATCTGCAACCACTGGCCGAGGTCGGGGCTGCGCGACGCGGACGATCCACGCGCCTCGCGCCGCTGGCCATCGCGCATCTGGCACAGATGCGTGTGGGGTATGACGGGGACGCCCGCGGCCCGGAGACCGGGCCGGCACTCGGGAGACTTCACCAGCTCGAAGTCGGGCCATTTCGCGGATTCATGCGGCAGGAGACGTTCGACCTCAGCCACGACATTACCCTAGTCTACGGTGCCAACGGCACCGGCAAGAGCAGCTTCTGCGAGGCCTTGGAAGTGGCGATGCTCGGTTCGATCAGCGAAGCGCAGGCCAAGCGGGTCGACCAGCGGACCTATTGCAACAACGCTCGCCTTCGCCGTCATGTCGCGCCAGTCCTGTCGTCCAAAGTCGCAGGCGAAGCCCAGCCCGTCCAGCCCGACGAAGCCGAGTACCGCTTCTGCTTCATCGAGAAGAACCGCCTCGATGACTTCGCGCGCATCGCTGCGCGGACCCCAGGCGATCAGCGTCAGCTCATCGCAACCCTGTTTGGCGTGGACCAGTTCAGCGAGTTTGTGCGCGGCTTCAATCCCTCGCTCGATCAGGACCTGATGCTTGCCGGCGTGAGGGCGGCGCAACTGTCACAGCGTCGGCTGCAGTTGGCGAACTCCGAGCAGACGATCGCCGCCTACCCGCAAAAGGTCGCAGCGGTCAATGGCCTGGAACAAGCCTTGGCGCAGCGCATGTCGCCCGGCGCGACTTACCAAGCATGCGTCGACTGGCTGCTCGGTACGCCACAGCAGCAGGGGCGGCTGCCGTATGTCCAGGCACAGCTGGACGCCAACCCGCCAGCTATTCATGAGGTATCCCAGGCCCGCCTGCAGTCGTTGCTGGCAGAGGCATACCGCGTCCAGGGGTTGTGGCAGGCGTCTTCCGCGCAACTCGCGGCCCGCGCCAGCGAGGTGTCGTATGCGAAGCTCTACGAGGCCGTGCTGGCGCTGGCCGATGGTGCGAGCGCTTGTCCCGCATGTGGAACCGATCTGGCCGCTGTGGCGCAAGATCCATTCGCAAGAGCGCGGGCTGGCTTGGAGCAACTCGCGCAACTGGCTGCCCTGCAGCAGCAAGAGGCCGGACTTCGGACGCAATTGAGCGAGGCGGTCCGAGGGCTGTGGGACGAGATGCGCCGCGTGATCGCGGCGGCTGTGATCGCCTGTCCTGCCGAGTCGCAGGCCGCGGGCCTGCCGCTGCTGCCTCCCACGGCTGCGGGCAACTGGCTTGGCGCTTGGGTCGATGAGAACGGACGCGCCTGGCAAGCCCTGCTGCGGATCGCAGAGATCATCGAAGGCTTCGACGCGCAGGCGCGTGATGTGTATACCCAGCGCGGCACGCTGGCCCAAGAGCGGGACCGCCTGCAGCAGCATCAGCTGGAGATCGAACGTCTGCGGACCATGCGCACGGCGGCCGATAAGGAGCTGGCCGTCGCCCGCCAGACAGTGGCCCAGTTCGACGAGGCGAACCGCGACCTGATCCAGGCCGTCGCGGCCGAAGTACCGGTGGTGGCACACCATCAGCGGATTAAGGCCGCCTACGATGGCTTCGTGCCTGAGATCCAGGCCTATCTGACCGCTCTGCCGGGTGTGCTGCTGCAGGGACTGGGAGAACAAGCCCGCCATCTGTACAACGCATTCAACCGGGCCGATCCACCCGGCGATCTTCTGCACGCGCTGTGGTTACCAGTGGCCGAGAACGGCAAGATCGAGGTCGAGTTCGCCGGCGAGCCAGGCGTACGCTACGACGCGCTGATCGTCTTCAGCGAAGGGCACATCAAATGCTTGGGCCTGGCGATTCTGCTCGCGAAGAACATCGCGCAGGGTTGCCCCGTGGTCATCTTCGACGATGTCGTCAACGCAATCGACGACGACCATCGCGATGGCATCTGGCGCACCTTCTTCGAAGACGGCCTGCTCGACGGCAAGCAGGTTATCCTAACTTCGCACGCCGAGGAGTTCCTACACCGCATCCAGCAGGAGTTGGGCGTGCGGCGCGCCGCGGGTATCAAGCGCTACAAGTTCCTCCCGCATCAGGGGGAGCACGAACTGCGCATCGACAGCGACCCGCCGACGAAGAACTACGTACTTCTAGCCCAGCAGGCATTGGCGGCCGACGAGAAGCGCGAGGCACTGCGCCAAGCCCGGCCGGCACTGGAGAGTCTGACGGACCGCCTCTGGACATGGCTGGGCCGGCGGGCAGACGGTCGGATCGATATCAAGCTAGGCGGGCCCCGTTCGCCCTGGGAACTGAACAACAAGTGCAGCAAGTTGCGGTCGGCGGTCGATCGGATCGCGGCACAGCACCCAGGTGCGCCGCAGGCGGTCGCCGCGCTCGCCGCCCTGCTCAATGTCAGCGGAGCCAGCATAGAGTGGGGTTATCTCAATAGCGGCGTGCACGACGCCCAGCGTGACCATGAATTTGATCGCGCCACTGTGCGCACAATAGTCGAATCAATAACCGCACTGGACGGAGCGCTAGAAGTGTTGCAGAACCGCTGAGTAAGCGAACTAGTTCATACGACACGAAGTCATCTGAGAGGTATCTACACGACTTTACGGCGCACTAAAGGCCAGCAAGTGATGAACGTCCCAGCCACTGTACGCTTCGATCGAGTTTGACCCTCCCTACCCCCGATAAATCAATCAAATCGCAACCCACCTCGGTGTCTGCTCCCGGCACTTGAAGTCAGGGCGGGGGTGAGCCTCTGCGCGGCTCCGTGTAAACGGTTCGACCCCAGCCCGAGCAATCGAGCTCTAATGACACGACCGGTAGCCTGCAACAGGGCATGGAAAGAAGTATTGGACTTTCTGTACTATGCCATTCAGGAAGGTCCGGCGATTCAGTAGGAATTCGATCATCTGAACTTCTGCGGAGAGTAGCGCGATGTCGCCAATAAGTCAGGGAGCGAGGATGAAGTTCTACAAGAGCAAAGGTGTTCGAAATTACCAGCCACCACCGGAAGCGACCATGCCGTGCATCGTATACCTGGTCGACAACTGGGACGACTACAACTTCAAGACTCTTTATCATTTTTGTTTATTCAAAAAAAATGGTGACAGAGAGCTGTTAGGCGATGTCAAGATTCTGCAGCGCGACGTCAAAAGCACCAAATTGCCCACATATTTTACCGAGCTTGGGGATGAGTTCGTCAGCCTGGGGCAGGATCTCGACTACTATAACAACGTTCGCAAGCACCTTCCTAAGACGCACCGTGCTGTGCTGGAGGCTTTGAACGATGTCGTTGTGAGTCCTCAGCTTCTTGATGATGTGGAAACAACCAGCGGCTTTCGGAACTCCCTTATTCGTTTCAATGATGCGCAGATCTGCTTGCGCGACGGTCCTGCATTCCTCGCCAACGGCGAGCGACAGAAGGGCTATTCCTTCACCTACACGGGAGATATTCCTGGGGCGACTGCTGGCGTGTCCATTGATGTCGATTTACAGCCGCAGGATCCGGTCCCTGGTCGAATTTTCGCTATTATCGGACGAAACGGTGTAGGCAAGACGCAGTTTCTCGCTAAGTTGGCACGTGATCTTGCAACGACTCAACGTGTTTCCAAGGAAACTGTGGATCAGCTGGAGTTGGCCTTTGAGCCTAATCGGCCACTCTTCTCTCGGGTGATTGCGTTGTCTTTCAGCGCATTCGACCGATTTCAGCGGCCGGAGCAGCAGAAGTTCTTCAGCTACATATATTGCGGCGTAAGGGATGATAGCGGCGGTCTCTCACGTAGAGCGCTTGAATCTCGACACCTTCAGTACCTAAAACGCATCAAAGAGCACGATCGCGAAAGAGTGTGGGAAAAGCACATTGCCAACGTAATGGGCTTGCCAGAAGAGATGGTGGACATCGAACAAGCCATTGAACAGCTGGAGAACCGTCTCCCGCCTTCAATGAGTTCCGGGCAATCAATCCTTGCCTATTTCATCTCCGCCACGCTTGCTTACCTAAAAGAAGAGTCGCTGATCCTTTTCGACGAACCCGAAATCCATCTTCACCCAAATGCCGTCGCATTGCTGATGCAGACGTTGCAGTCGTTGCTGAATCAGTACAATGCTTACGCCGTCATCGCAACCCATTCGCCATTGGTTATCCAAGAAATTCCCCGGCAGAGGGTTGTACGATTTGAACGGGATGGGGATATCACAAGTGCTCACCCGCTGGCCACGGAGTCCTTTGGCGAGAATATTTCCGAGCTCACTCGTCAGGTGTTCGAGACCGTTGAGATACCAAATTTCTACAAGAAGACTTTTTCCAAGCTTGCCAAAACATTGACTTTTGAGGAGGTGTCCGCACTCTTCGGTGATCAGCTGAGCTTGCATGCAACTGCCTACCTAGCCTCCCTGTATGAGGGCAACGGTGCATAAACTTCGAAGAGCTCTTGGCTCACCTAGTGGTTACCTGGACAATATTGTCGGCGGAAAGACGGGCAACCGCGGAAAGCGTCTCAAGGCGATGATCCCTGACATTAGAGCGCGGTATGCGGCGCTCGAGGGCGCATACACAATCGCGGATATTAGTGGCGTTGCCATGCGTGCGTGGTCAGGGCCGGAGCGGGAAGATCTGTTGCACTGTTACGAAGTTTCTGCGGAGTCACTGGCGGAACTCAAGCGACTGATCACTGAGCGTCAGGCTGAAGGTATTCGCGACTTCTGTCCGTATTGTGGGATAGGAGCACCAAGACAGTTCGATCATTATCTTCCAAAAGAAAAATTCCCAGAGTTTAGTGTGCACGTACACAATCTCATACCTTGTTGCGGTACCTGCAATGGCAAGAAGTCAGATTTGTGGCTAGATGCCAGTAGGGCACGCATTTTTCTCAATTTCTACATCGATTCGCTGCCAACCGCTCCTATGCTGAAACCTAGCATTCAGTGGGTCGTAAAAAATGGCAAGCGCGTTCCGGCAGTGACGTTTGACCTCGTTCGGCCCGCGAGGTTTTCTGTGGCCAAGTTCGGACTCATTGAGTCGCACTTCGAAAAGCTTGCGCTTTTGAGCCGATACAAGAACCAAGCACATACCGAGTTCTTGATACTCCGCGATGCAGCTGTTGCAAGAGAAGCTAGAACTTCCATTGTATTACGAAGATTTCTGTCAAACTTCTTGCAGAGACGGGAGGCCACGCTTGGCCCTCACAACTGGAGAATTTCCCTGTATAAGGCCATCGTTGTGGATGATCCGTTCCTCAGGGAATGTTTGAAACCGTAACTCTGCCCTGACACGCTAGTATTGGGTTTCCGCCATGCAGATGGGCAAGATTGGGTACGCCGATTGGGCGGTAGCGGCCTTGCTTGGCCCTGCTTACAGACCAGGATCCATCTATCGCCTTGCCACCATTGGGTGCCTACACGGCAGGTGCAAGATGGTCAAACGTGTGCATAGCTCATGCTCCACAGTAGCCGATGATCCGCGTAGAACTCCCCAGAATTTCTGGTGCCTGATTCGAGCGTCTCTCGTCACCTAGGTCGGGCTGGAAGCAGCCCCGATTCGTCTCCACCACCCCCGATAAACACCCCTAATCGCGAACGTAGGTATGCATGGTGGGCACGCCTGATAAAAGACATTGCTGACTAATGCTCGTCTGCCGGTACTGCCCAAAAAGAACCCGGCTAACGCCGGGTCCAAGGGGACTGCAAAGGACACTTCGGCAAATCAGAAGGTAACCCGGTAATTGGCAAACACCTGCCGCCCGACCGGGCTGTAGGAGCGCCAGAAGAAGGGATAGCTGGTGAAGCTGTCGTCGCGGGGATGGAGTTTGTTGAAGACGTTGACCGCGCTGAAGCCGATGGTGGCCTTGGGCGTAATCTTCTTCTGTACATCCAGGTTCCACAGGAAGTACGGCGCGATGCGATGGGTTTCGTCCCAACTGGGCAGTGAGCCGAAGCGGTAGCCGTACAGGTTGGTGCGCCAGTCGTTCTTTTCCCAGCCGACCGTCCAGTTGGCGCGGCTGCGGTAGTGGAAGTAGCGGCGGTGGTCGCGGATGTTCTCCACCTTGTCGTCGGCGAACCGTTGCAGTTCGAGCTGGGTGACGTGGGTGTAGTTGAGCTGGAAGTTGAATTTCCCCAGACGGTCCGTGTCCAGCGCGTACTTCCAGGTGGCGTCGAAGCCGTCCGAGCGGGCCATGGCCTGATTGACGGGATAGGCGGCGTAGCGAGTCACCTTGCCGTTGCTAAACGGGGAGGTATCGCGGGTGATGAGGCCCAGGAAGTGGAGGCAGGACGGAGACGTGGTGTCCACCGGGTTTCCCCGGGTGTCCGTGCCCAGGCGGCAGTCGGCGTAGTTGCGCATCAGGTAGTCCGAGTGGAGTTCGCCCACCTGGTTCTCCAGCTTGATGCGGTAGTAGTCGAAACTGACGGACATCTGGTTCATCACGTCCCATACGGCGCCCACGGTACTGGAACGCCCCTCCTCCTCCTCCAGGTCCTTCCGGCCCTCGTAAGTCCGGAACACCTGATAGTTGTAGTCGGCGCCCGAGCAGTCCGGCGAGGCCGGGTCGATGCCTTTCACCCGGCAGAGATAGGTGTCGGTGATGTAGGTATAGCCGCCGGAGTGTCCTGCGTAGACGTAGTGCATGTCCGGTGCCCGGAAGCTGGTCGCATGGGTGCCGCGCAGCAGCAGCGCATTCCAGGGACGCCATTCCAGGCCCGCTTGCCAGGTGAATGCGCCGTCCACGTCGGTCTGGTCGTCGTAACGGTCATAGCGACCGGCCAGGTTGGCTTTCAGGTTGTGCAGTAGCGGTATGCCGAACTCCAGGCCGAGCGCGTAGCGGTCACGACTCCCGCCGCCCCGGGTGCTGGTCAGGTTGTAGATGCTGTCCTTGCCGGCGTAGTCCGGGGTACTGCGTGCATCGGGCGCCAGCGAGTACTTCTGGCGCGCCCCTTCAACGACGAACGCCATGCCGACCGGACCGGCCGGCAGGTCGAACAGGTCGCCCGTCAGGGTGAACTGGCCTTGGCTGGACTGGGATTCCGCCGTCGAATGGACGGTCGTCATCAGCGATTGGTAGTCCGCCGTCGACAACGGGCTGAATAGCCGGTCTACCCGCACGTGATAGCTCGGGTACTTGTTCGTCCCGACGTGCCCCAGCAGGTCGCCGAAGAAGTAGTCGTTGACCTTGTCCGTGGTGAAGTATGGCGTCTTGACGCTCATGTCATAGCGGGCATGGGACATCGCAGCTTCCCAATCGAACCGCCCATCCAGCCAACTGCCACGCAGCCCCAGGTTCAGGCTCAGCGACTCTTCCTCAAAGATGGACTTCTGCGAACCTCCGGTCTCGGCGGGCGTGAAGATGCGCTGCGCCTGCACATAGCCGATGCCGGGGTCATGGACCCACCCGGCCGTCTGCCAGAACCGCGTTGCACTCGCCCCGGTGTTCTTCGAGCGGGTGTACAGCAATTGGCCATACGCCTGGGTGTCCTGACCGAAATCCAGGGTCCCGGACAGATAGGCCGATGCCTTGTCGAAACTGTTCTGGATGGATTGGGTGGCCGGATAACCGAAGTAACCGCACCGGTTCTCGTTGGCGACGTTTCGTCCTGACCGGTAGGGCTGGAAGTCCGGCGAGGTCGCGGCGCAGGCCGAGCGCAGCGCTTCCACCGAACCGGACAGTTTTCCGTTCGCATCCGGCCACACGTAGCCCGGGCCGTTCTGGTAGAGATACACGCCACTGACGGCGGTCGCGCTATGGGGGTCGTTCCGGTATCGGGGATTGTCATGGTAGGAGTCCATGAAGTCGCGCTGAGACGCGAGGATGGATTCCCGATTCAAGTACTCCAGGGCATAAATCAGGTTCCAGCGGTTGCCGGTCTTGCCCCCGGTCCACTGGAACAGGCCGGTATCGCCGCCACCGCGCGTGGTCGTGCCTCCCCGGACGTACAGCGTGTCGCCGTCAAAGTGGGAACGGGTGATGATGTTGATTACGCCCGCCACGGCATCGGAGCCGTAGATGGCAGATGCGCCGCCGGTCATCACCTCGATGCGCTCCACCGCCGCGGCCGGAATGCTGCTCAGGCTGACCGCGTTGGACTGGCTGTTGTAGGGCATCGGATAGTCAGCCATCCGCTTGCCGTTGAGCAGGACCAGTTGATAGCCTGGACCGAGACTGCGCAGATTGATGAACTGCGCGTTCGGGGTGAAGCCGCTCTGGTTGATTTCGTTCTGCACGCTGCCGGTGAACTGGCTGAGCGTGGAAAGGGCTTCGTAGACGGTCGAGAAGCCTTCCTTCTGGATATCGTCCGCCGTGATGACGGCAACGGGTGACGGCCCTTCGATATCGACCCGCTTGATGCGGGAACCGGTGACCGTGACCTTGTCCAGGTTGGTGGCGGACGGCTTGTCGGCGCGGCTTTCCTTGTCGTTGTCTTCCTGCGCCAGCGTTGGCCCATGGAACGAGAGCGCCACAACAGCAAACACGACGGCCGCGCCTATAGGGCAACGGCCTGATACGGCGTGATGGACTTGCATGACTTCCCCTTAGTCGATTGCAGGGGGTTAGCCTCCCTGCACACGAACCCAATTGGTTCGCGATTCGAACATAGGAAGACGATTGCCTATATGCAAGTTTTTGATTTCAAAGTATTTGATGTCACATTCCGAGTGCGCCGGCTGTTCACTGACAGGGGGCGCGCAGCACAAGAATAAAGTGCAGTCTTCGAACGTGCAGAAAGCCAAGTTCGGCATCCGCATCGTACTCAGTGCAATACCGAGAACCCATCGTCGCTGGCGCTGCATGTCGGGGAGGACGCCCCTGCCCCGACATGATGTGTGCGAGGCGTCAGCGCATCGCGCGCTTGCGTTTCAGCAGCTTCCGCTTGGGGCCGTCGCCGGGTTGGGCCGGGGTGACCGAGATCCATTCGGACTGGTTCATGATGTGGTCGACCTGGCGCTCCATGTTCTCGAAGCTGGCGTACCAGCGGTGGATGGCCATGGTGGGTTCGTTGTGTTCGTCGCCACCGCAGGCGGCGCTGAGGCAGCCCATCAGGTTGAGCTGGTTGCGCAGTTGTTTCAGTTCGTAGATGGCCGCTTCGGAAAAGAAATAGCCGGTGCGCGGCATGGCGGGCGTAGGGGAATCTGAACTCATTGGCGGTACTCCAGTCCGTGGGGAAAGATCCCCGTTGCCGGATGGCAAGCGGGGATGTCGGGAGGCTAAGAAAACCGCGTAGCGTCGGCCGGGCGTATTCCCTCAAGAAGAGGTTTTGTATTAGCCGCCCTCCCGACGTGGAGCTGATGCCGCGTCGGAGTACCGATAGTTCCGGTACAGAAGAGCCACCGAGAACTTCATCGGTGGCCCCGCGCTACAGAGGAGTTCTTAGGCTCCGGCGACGAGTCTGCCTTCGCCATCGAACGCGTTCAATGCTTTGGCGTTCAATGTTAGGTAGATAACCTAGCGATAGTTTGAAGCGACCTAACCTGTCATCCTCAACTATCGACGTTCGGACAAGTCCCGGCACATGGTTGTTGTTACCGAACAAGCTGAACATTGAGCTTTGCGATGGGCCGGAAGATGTCGTCGGTGTAGTCGAGGCTCCCCAGCGGCTCAAAAATTCCAACAAGGGTCACCCATGAGCCGGCCTTCCCTTTCAGCAAGGCGACCTGCCCCATGAGCAGGATGGAGTCAGCCATACTGAAGTTGTCGGCGAACTCTTTGCTTGTGAAGAGGTAGAAGTGGCTGTCGACTTCTTTGACGTAGCCAGAAACCGCGACCGTCCGCTGGTAGAAAAGTTGATGGCTGGTTGTCAAAGAGAGCATTGATGCCGGGCAGACCTTTTCTTTCAAGCCGCCGAAGTGTGTGCACCGGGGCGCACCAGCCTGCTCCGCAGCGCTTTCCTGAAAGATAGCCATGAGCAAGGAAGCCAGTATGAGCCGCATCCTGAAACGTGCCCTGTAGCAAGTGAAACGACAACGCTAGGAGGCCTTTCAGCCCTAACGTTCAAGAGGACGGAGGCATCAGCGCAATCATCAAAACGTTTTCATCTGGATCGACTTTCTCGGCGAAAAATCAGGAAATTAAGGATCGCCCACACTGCGGACAGCGGGCCGTATACGTAGTAAGAATATTCATGCAGTCCGTAGTGCCCGACTTGCGTGTAGATCATCACTGACTCAACAACCTCAAGAACAGCGATGGCTGTCAAGCAACATGCAGCCATGAGCCAACGAGAGCCGGCCTTCCTCCAAATTGGAACCAGTGTTGATGCAAGCCCGGCACAAAGGACAAGCAGGACCACAGCCATGGCTTTCACACGAAAAGGATGCTCGTAGCTTTGGCCTGTGAGAGCTTCGTGATGCAATCCGAGTAGCACCCAAGAACCCGTGAGCAGGCTTCGTCCGAGCAGAGCGATGTTACCGACTACTGCGATCACCTTTAGCATGGCGGGCCCTTTAGGCTTGGAACGTCAGTAAGAATAAATTCAGCATCATGGTGAGCCGCTTGTTTGTCCATAGTACAAATCCACATAGGTTGGCACTCCTTGGGGCGTCGTCCCCGTCATTTGCCGGACAACGTGATACACCTGAGGGAGTTTCAAGGTAAGTCCTTGATCGCCACTCGACGGTCCAAATCCTGAGGAACTAGGGCCGCAGAACGAGAAGCACTTGTTGAACGGATGGGTATGGTAGACAAAACGAATGTTCCACTCAGCAGGATCTAGTCCGGCGATGGCAAATTGTCGAAGCACCTGCTCCTTGAAAGGCATGTTTTTATAGCCAAAGGATTGAGGATTGATGGACCACTCGGAGTCGAGGTGCAGGTATCGCATCTCAGATCCATCAAGACTCTCGATACCAACCATGCCGTATTCCCGACGGAAAAATCCGTCAAATGAACTCTCCCAGTACGAATCCATACGTGCATCGATCGCCGGGTACTTTTCCTTTAGTGCTGAGAATCCCTGTGGTATTTCGTCGGTGTAGCTTCCGAACGCGTTCTTGCCTCCGCCACTCAAACCTTCTTGAGTTGGCCTCTTGGCCATCGCTCCTTGTATCGCACCCGAAATCGCTCCATTGGCAAACTTCCCACCAGTGGCCTCCGAAATAGTACCGCCGACGATGGCGCCTACCACCGTCCGACCAAAATCATTGTCGATGTACCCCACTTGCGGCATCACCGCCGTGGTCAGGCCCGCCGCGACGAAACCGTTGCCGAACTTGCCGCCCTGGATCTCTGCTGCGATGCCGCCAGCCAACGCGCTGATGGCCACCCGCCCGTAGGTAACCTGGCCGCCGTACTTCACGTTCAGGCCATACCCCACCGCCGCCGTGAACGCGCCCGCGACCGCGGCCTGGCGTGCTTCCTTCGAGGAGGCCCCGAACGCCCGGGCCGCGTCATAGCTGCCACCTGCCGCGCACAAGATGCCCCAAGGTCCGGCGAAGCTGCAGCCCACGCCCACCGCCAAACCCGTGGCGTTGGGACCCAGTGATCGCATCGCGCCGCGAATCAGCCCCTTGTGGACGTTGTTGTGCATGAACCAGCCCAGCGCCAGGCCACCCAGGATGCCGAACTGACCGGTGGGGTCGGTATACGCCAGCGGGTTGTTGAACACATAGGTATAGGCGTTCCAGCTCTGGCCGTTGCTCGGTGCCTGCACCACCGGGTCCGGCTGCAGGAAGCGGGCCAGTTGGTTGTCGTAGATGCGCCCGTTCATGTGGGTGACTTGCGCGCCATCCACATATTCATGCCCGGTGTAGCCGCGTGGCGTGTAGTTGGAGGCGCTGCCGGTACCGGCGGGATTGCCATAGGTGCGGCGTGCACCGAAGGTGGCATAGTCCAGTGCCTCGGCCACGGTGCCGTTTGGGTTGGCGATACGCACCAGGCTGCCGAGATGGTCGTGGAACAGGTAGCGCGTGCTCTGCGCCACATTGTTCACGACGGTCTGCAGAGCTACGCCGGCCGCGTAGCGGCGGGCGCTTGTCTGCACTCCGTTCTGGATGAGGATTTCCACGCTACCGATGTAGAGCGTGGTGGTGGCGCCATCGGTGCGCTTGAAGCGCTGACCATCCGGCCCGTACCAGAACCGCGTAATTTGCCCGCTGCCCATCTGGATTTCATGCGCACGGCTGTCAGCTGTGTAGCGAATGGTGCGGTCGCTACCCGTGCCCGGGGCATCGCGCAGGGTCTGGTTACCGCGATCGTCGTAGTGGTAGTACGTGGCGGACGCGCCTGCCCCGACCTGGTTCACCGCATGCGGACTGTTGGCGATGGAGGACACGGCGGCTTGGGTGACCATGCCGGTGGCGACCGACGCATAAGGGAGTGCACTGGGTTGCTGCACGCTCGCTTGCGTGGGTTGCGGGGTTGGCATGGCCTGGGCGGCCAGGACCGGGATGCCGGCGGCCTGCCCCATCGGCAGCGCCCCCACGCATCCATCGGCCCCCGGATAGGCATAACCCAACCCATCCTTGCTGCACACGTTGCCGAGCGCATCGTAGGCATTGGCCAGCAGCACCTGGTTGACGGTGGCGCCGTTGGCCATCGTCAGCCGACCTTCGGTCACCCGGTTCAGGCTGTCGTAGGTGAACTGCTCCAGGTAGCGGCCTTCCTTCTGGTGCGAAGCCAGATTGCCGGCGGCATCCCATACGTAGGCTTCTTTCACCAGGTTGCAACTGGTATTGCCCGCACAGATTTCGGTCAGCCGGCCGGTCAATGCATGATGTTGCCGGCGCACTTCCAGGTTGGCCTGCCCACCCCGGATGTCCCGGACCACGTTGCCCCAGGCATCGGTGGCCAGCGTACGCATGTAGGTATCCACGGGACTGGTACAGGCCGGATGGCTGTCCATGTCATCGCTGGCGCAGGTGGCTACCGCCCCTCGGGCGCCGAACTCGGTCTTGCTCCACAGGCCGCTGGCGTCGCGCGATTTCCATGGCCGTCCCAGTTCGTCGTACTGCACTTCGGATCCGAACATGCCCTCGTCGACGATGACCCCGTTGCTGGTCGGGCGGCCCATCGTGTCGTAGCCAAAATGGCGTTGATACTCGAGCCCGGTGCCTGCCTGCCCCGACCAGGCCGCGTACTGTCCGGTGATGGATTCCCAGGTGGGTTGTCCGCTACCACCGGCGGCCGTGTCGTATTCAGTAGTGGACTGCGTTTCGATGGTGCCGTTGGCCAGTTTGGCGGTGACTCGCCAGGTACGGCCGCGTGCGTCAATCTCGCGCTCGGTACGGTATCCACCGTTGTCGGTCTGGGCTATCAACTCGCCCAGCGCGTTGTAGGCGAAAGTGGTGGTGCCGTTGTCCGGATCGACCTGCTGGATTTTCCGGCCCAGCACATCGTAGGTGAAGCTGTTCGTGATGGTTCCGTTACCCGCATTGCGGGTCACGCTGACCAGATTGCCGTCGGCCCGATAGGCAAACTGGGTGATGAAGCCGCTGGCATCCTGCGTCGAAACCACCTCGCCCTTGCCGTTACGCACTTGCGTGGTGGGGTTGTTGCGCGCGTCGCGCGTGGTCGTGGCCAAGCCGGCGTACTGCGACGTCACTTGGCTGCCGTCCGGCGCCTGTGTGAGCGTGGGACGGCCCAGAAGGTCGTACTGGATGGTGGTCCAGGCGCGGCTGGCATTGGTGCAGACCCCCGCCACATCGGCGGGGCCGGTGGTGCCGGCCGTGCCAGACAGGAAGAACGGGTTGGAGGTGCGCGCCACCCGCCCCACGCCGTCATACTCGGTGCACACCGCCGAGACGTCCTGGCCGCTGACGCCGGCATTGAAAGTCTCGGTGGCCTTCATGACGGGGCGGCCCAGTACATCGAAGTACGCCCATTGCCGGGGCGCCATCGTGGCGGCGACCTGCTGGCGGAATACCGCGCCAGCCGGACAGGCGACGGCTTCCGGCCCGCTGTTGCACCAGCGATAGGTGGTCGTGCTGGTAACACCACCGCTGCCCGGAGAGGAAAATGGAGAGCTCTGGCTCCAGCTGACGTAGTCGCGGCCCAGTATCCCCTTGAGGGCCACGCTGCGGACGTTGTTGACGTCGCGCACGTCGGTGGCGTCGCCGAACAGGTTGCGCGCAATGACGACGCTGGTTCGGCGTTCCTCCGCGCCAGTTCCGTTCCAGAACGGCGCATAGGTGGCCACGGGGAAGCGGCCCCGCGCGTCGAATTCCACCCGTGAGTATCGGCGCAGCGCATCGAGCGAGGAAGGTCGGAAGACCTGCCCGCTGGCAGAGCACCCGGTTGCCGGCGCGGCGCAGACCACGGACTGCAGGCGGTTACCGTAGTCGTCCAGGACGTAAGCGGTGGCCGAAGCCTGGTCGGCAGCCCCGCCGGGCTGCGTACGCTCTTCGGTCAGCAGACCGGTACCGGCCCCGCCCATGGCGTAGCTGAAACCTGCGGTGCGCACTACGTCCGGATAGCCCGGGCGACGATGGGTGACCGTGCTGGCGGTCAGGCGGCCCAGCCGCCAGGTGCTGGCGTTGTCGCTGTAGGTGTTCTGGGTGATCTGCGTGGCCGTCAACGTGCTGGCGCCGGTGTAGGTATCGGCCACGGTCTGGGTGACGTTGCCGTAACTGCCATAGCTGAAGGCCGTGGCGATTTTGCTGGTGACGGCGCCGGTGTACGGATCTCGCAGCGTTTCCTCGGTGCCCTGGGTGCGCACGTGGATGGGCGTCTGGCTCGTCAGCGAGCCGGCCATTTCCCAACTTTGCACGCTGCTGGAGAACCATTGCCCGCCCAGATCCGGATGCGTGACACCAGGCCCGCTGAAACAGGCGTTGGTCACCGCCCCCAGACACGCCGGCGCCGCATAGGCCGCGCTGATGGCCTTCTTCACGGTTTGCAGTGGCAGGCCGGTGAACGGGAAATTCTGGGCGTAGGTCGTGGCGGTGACGACGTGTCCGCCGGTCTGGTTCGGATCGATGGTCTCCAGAATGCCAAAGCCCAGGAATCCCCTTCCGCCCGCCTGCACGCGCGCATTGGCGTAGCGGTAGTAGAGATTGGCCTTTGCCGTCGCATCGCCCGTGCGCGGTGCGCTGCTGGACACGCGAGCCACGACGTAGCTGGATGCTAGGACGTCCTGCACCGGGGCACCCCGGCCCCAGTTCAAGCTGTTGCGCGCCCCACTGGCGCGTCGATACACCGCGTTGTTGGTCAACGGGACGTATTGGACCTGTGTCGTGGCGCCCAGACCGTTGGTGAAGCTGGTGATGACATCACGCGGCTGGAACGCCTGGGCGCCCCGGGAAAACGCGGTGCCCACGGTAGTTCCCGCGAAGCTCAGCGTCTGGAAATCCATGTTGCCGTCACCATCCACGTCCCCGAAGATCGGAACGTGATTGTTCTGGTCACAT
Source organism: Pseudoxanthomonas sp. 22568 (assembly GCF_052044485.1). NCBI lineage: Bacteria > Pseudomonadati > Pseudomonadota > Gammaproteobacteria > Lysobacterales > Lysobacteraceae > Pseudoxanthomonas > Pseudoxanthomonas sp. 22568. The sequence continues at coordinate 88,109 of NZ_JBQENC010000003.1, read as the reverse complement.
CCACTGCCCTGGCACAACCGCGCATTGCCGCCCGGTAGTGCGGTCCCGGCGGCAAACGTGCCGTCGGGCAGCGCCTTGCGCACCGCATAGCCCTTGTAGCTGCCGTAGTTGACCAGATACAGCAAGTCGGCCCGGCCATCGCCGGTGACATCCACGAACCTGGCCTGGTCCTTGAACTCGGTCAGCGGCAGGACCGTCTGCGCTGTGAAGCCACGGCCGGTATTGAGCGAGTACGCCCAGTCACTCGACGAGGAGGTGCGCACCACCCTGTCGGACAGGCCGTCGCCATTGATGTCCGTCAGTACGATGGAGTAAACAGCGCTATTGGCGTTGGCGACATAGCCATGGGAGGCCAGCAGGATCGCACTGGACGTCTGCTCCTTGACCGCCATGGCATACAACCCCTTGGATTGGACGCGCTCCCAGCAAGGGTCGGCAAGAAGCTGGTTCTCGGGCTGATCGGGGTCCTGGTAACGGCTTACCAACCCATTGGACGCGACGTTGGCGCGGCGTCGGGACAAGGCGGAAAGCTCACAACCCGGACCGCCTGTCCATAGCTCCGCCTGCGCATTCACCTGGATAATCAGATCCGAGGCCGCATCGCCATTGAAATCGACCATCTGCACAAAGTCGGTCTTGGTCGTAGGCGTTCCAGCAATCTGCATTTCGCAGTTCTGGACCTCCGGATTGGATGGATCGTTGCACCCTGGAATGAGGGTGCCCAGGGACTGCGGATCCACCGAGGTCGTCCGTTCGTTCCCCCATCCGAATGCGGATGCCTGCCGCTCCATGATGCGGGTACGGAGCGCGCCGTCCCGGAAATAGACGATGTCGGTCAGGCCGTCGCCGTTCATATCCGCCAACTGCACCTGCGAGGTGATGGCCTGGACGGAAGGCACCGCGGGTGACAAACCCGCAATCAGGTTGGTGGCCATGTTGAAGTGCACGCCATTGGACGGATGCACGCGCCAACCCTGGCCGATGACACTGGAGACGAACAGGTCGTCCAGACCGTCACCGTTGTAGTCGAACAGGTGCCAGGCGCCATCGCCGCGATCCGTGATGTTGGCCGGCACGCAATTCCAGGTGGTGTTGGCGTAGGCCGGTTGCCCGCTGGCATTGAGGGTGCCGAGCATCGTGATGACCCAGCTACCGCCCGTGCAGCCGGTGCCCGCCAGATACAGGACGGCCAGATCCTGGCGCCCATCGCCGTTGATGTCCGCGATCTTGAATCCCTTGAAGTGGTCGGTGGCCAGCGTCAGGTTCGGCGGCGCTTCATACGTTGAAAACGCATGGGTGGCCGTACTCCAACCGAACATCGTCGCCGCCGAGCAGACCGCGGCGCTGCTGTCGCGACATTCCTGCAGGCCGATCAGCGTGTCCTGGCCGCTACCTGAAGGGGATGGCGCGTAGGTAAGCACGACGTGGCGCGCTTGCTGGTCCGAAGGACAGACCGCGTCGGCGCTGGCGCAGCTGGTGATGCTCTCCAGGCGCCGGGTCGTGGTGACCTGACCACCCGCCAGATATCCGCGACTCCATTGTGCCGCCGGCAGGGTGCTGTAGTTGAACTGCACTTTTGCGTATGGCGCACTGGCGGTGGACTGGCCCGAGAGCGCGACTTTGCCGGTGTAACGAACCTCGCGGATGTGATGCTCACCGGTGCCGGCACCGGAGGGATTCTCATCGTAGATGTAGTCAATGTAGCTTCCGCTCGAATCCTGGAAGCGGGTTTGTGCCCAGCTGATGGCGGCCCCTGTATTGAGAGGCGAAGTCGTCTCGACATAGCCGTCCGGGCGCGTGGCGCCGCCGGCGTTGCTGTCGCGATCGCCGTACCAACTGATCGAGCCATCTTTGCGCTCGACCGTGAAGAACGACGGGCCTTTGGTGCCACCAGAGGGCGTGTAGGCGCAGACGCGGCTGAAGCTATCCAGTTCGGTGGCCAGCGCCACCCCACTCATGCCGCCGGCTGACGGACAAGTCGCCGAAGACGGGACCAGGCGCTGGCCATCCAGGCAGTAGCGGTCGCTGGCACTGAAGTTGACCGGCCGCGGGTTCCCGTCCGGCGTGGCCGCACCCAGGAAATCACCGGCTTCGCGGGTGGCGCGACAACGACTGATGGAGGATAGCCCGCCAATGGACCAGCCCTTGCCGAGCGCGCCTGCCCCACCCTGGCTGGAGTAGCTCAGCGACAACTGCGGCGTCACGCCTGCGGTGCCCGGCACCGTATACAGCGGCACCGTGTAGGTCGCCGCGCCGGATTCATCGACGCGAAACTCCGCGCCCGTGGCGGATACCGCATCGGACAACGGGTCGGGATTCGCCAACACTCGTGGCGGCAGACCACCACCGGTGACCTGCGCGACCACCTCGAAAACGAAGAGGCTCAGCGGAGTCAGGAGAAGGCCGGCCACCAGCAGTAACAGGGCGGACGCACTGACGGAAAGACGACGAGCAGTCTGTTCGGACATGCGGAACTCCATTTCCGCGCCAGAGACTCCACCGCGCGGCAAATCACCGTAGCGACGACAACCCTTGCGAAGCCCGACTGCGACCGGTCCCCACCGGAGTTGCAGATTGCGATCCTCAACGCGTGGTGAGGTCGCCGCCGCAGTATCATCACCTCCAGCCCGGCGATCAAGTTTAACGGAATTTGTACAAATTCCCGGCAATCTCGTATTGGCGACGCATCAGGAGCCGTCGCAGCGTCAAGCGCGTTCGGCGCGCTACTCCAGTCGCTTTGGCTGCGATGTCCAGCGCATTCAGCGCTGAATGCCAATTTGCTTCCGTTTCATATCCGTGGCATTCGCTTCGGACAAAGCGCCTTCTTCAGCCTCAGCCTCCGGAAGTGCAGAAGCCAAGTCCGACGTCTGCATCGCGCCCAGTGCAATGCCGAGAACTCGCCGTAGCTGGCGCTCAAACCAGCATCTACCGCCTTGCGTCCAGCCCGCTCAGCAGCGCTTGCGTAACTACAAGGCGGAGTACTTGGCCAAGGCCACGTAGCTTCTGATGATGCAATAAAAAAACCCCGGCCAGGCCGGTGTTTTTTGTGTCACCTTCAGGCAACTCCCACAAGGCTCTCAATGGGAATCCCAAAGTCTCGGTTCAGATTCCGAATCATCGGCAAAGTCAGCTCGCGCCGGCCATTCAGAATTTCATAGACCCTATTCTGCTGACCAATAGACTTCATGAGGTCCTTTGGCGTAAGGCCGGCCTGGTCCATCCTGAACTTGATTGCGTCGATGGGATTTGGCGGGAAAACATGAATGTTCTTGCGCTCATACGATTCGATGAGCGTAATCAGAATGTCGAACTCATCACCAGCCTCGGTGCCAGGCTCCGGCATGTTGTCAAAGAAATACGAAGCCCGCTCCATGGCCGCGCGGTAATCATCGCGAGTGCGAATAGGATGGATATTCACGGCTTGTACTCCACTGTTGCCACATCAATCTCGTCATACTCGGCATGAGTGCCGATGAACTTGATGTAGATGGCCTGAAACGAATATGCGACTGCGGTGACCAGCCGATAATCATTCCCTAGTTGCGACGCCTCAATCTGAGGGGTGTGCGCTGCATGCCGGGGAGGAAGACGCCACCCCGACATGATGCGTGCGCCGCGTCAGCGCATCGCGCGCTTGCGTTTCAGCAGCTTTCGCTTGGGGCCGTCGCCGGGTTGGGCCGGAGTGACCGATATCCATTCGGACTGGTTCATGATGCGGTCGACCTGGCGCTCCATGTTCTCGAAGCTGGCGTACCAGCGGTGGATGGCCATGGTGGGTTCGTTGTGTTCGTCGCCACCGCAGGCGGCGCTGAGGCAGCCCATCAGGTTGAGCTGGTTGCGCAGTTGTTTCAGTTCGTAGATGGCCGCTTCGGAAAAGAAATAGCCGGTGCGCGGCATGGCGGGCGTAGGGGAATCTGAACTCATTGGCGGTACTCCGGTCCGTGGGGAAAGATCCCCGTTGCCGGATGGCAAACGGGGATGTCGGGAGGCCAAAAAACCGCATTGAGTCGGCGGGCGTATTCCCTCTTGCGAGGTCTTGTATTAGCCGCCCTCCCGACGTGACTTCCACCACGTCGGAGTACCGATGCTGCTGGTACAGAAGAGCCACCGAGAACTGCAACGGTGGCTCTGCTCAATGTAGGAGTTTTTGGACTCCGGCGACGAGTCTGCCTTCGCCATCGAACGTGTTCAATGCTTTGGCGTTCAATGTTAGGCAGATAACCTGGCGATAGTTCGAAGCGACCTACCCTGTCATCCTCAACTACCGACGTTCGGACAAGTCCCGGCACATGGTTGTTGCTACCGAACAAGCTGAATATTGAGTTTTGCGATGGGCCGGAAGATGTCGTCGGTGTAGTCGAGGCTTCCCAGCGGCCCAAAAATTCCAACAAGGGTCACCCATGAACCGCCCTTCCCTTTTAGCAAGGCGACCTGCCCCGTGAGCAGGATGGAGTCAGCCATGCTGAAGTTGTCGGAGAACTCTTTGCTTGTGATGCAGGATGACCATCTCCAGGCGGATTAATGTCATCAGGTGATTCCAGCAAGGTTCGCAAGAACAAAAAACTGGCTTGCCTATTGCCAGAATCGACTTGAAGCTCCGTCCGCCACTCGCTTCAGCAGATGCCAAGAGGCTGCCGAGCCTTCTCCCAAGTCAAACTTCGACAAGAAGAAGGCTTAGGGCTTCTTGGATTTGAAATAGCCGGCGTCATACAAATAGCCTAGTGCTGCGCCAATGGCGATACCGATGGCGATTCGGTCGATGAATGCCCCCAGCGCCAAGCCAAAGACCATGCCGAGCAGCAGCCCCTTGTACGAAGTTGCAGGGTTCATTGTCCTATTAGTCCTACCTGACGTTCAGTAGGATACAGGCTAACGCGATTTGGCTTTCGATGCAGACCAACACGGCCACTGCAAGCCTGGAGAATGTCCACTAACATGGCAGGCTCAACAAGTAGCCACTACACGGCACGGAGACCATGATCAGGCACACCCCCGTTGCCACCGCATAACCTGCCCGGCTACCGCGGATGCAAAGTGGCCCATATCCGCCCCCCAAAGCTCCTTCGGGCGAAGATACGGTCTAGAGGGTCATGTCGGCGAGTCCGAACAAGTATCCCTTTGACTCCAACAAACTCCTCAGTCGCCTTTCAACAGCGTCCTTGTCATGAAGGCGCCAAGCCCACAGCTCGTAATAGGGCTGCTTTGCCTGATCGTAGGCCGAAGTCCGCCGGCTGACGCTTACATCGGACGATTGCGCCGCCTCCTGCCACATGGACTGGAGTTCGGCAGGGCCAATCGATTGGCGATTTCCGACGTGAAGTGTGAATGTAAGTTCGTGCTTATGCCGCACAACCATCTCCCTAGTTTGGAGCCTCAAACAACATCAGATATGCCGAGACGGAACCAGACAACTTTGACCACTCGCTCGGCATAGAGCCAATCGAGCCTCTTTCTCGGATCGATTTGCCTGTCATAGGAGCACTTCAAAACGCTCTCCAGCTCGACCAGCGCCTCCCCTTTCCAGGCCAGGTAAGCATCGTAGGAGAACTTCAGTGTAGGACGTAATTGATGGAAGCTTTGCTCCAGGCCGGGAAACCCATTTGCCAAGATTATCTGCTCCCAAAAATCCAGTTCGGCCTCAATGTTGATGACCGTCCTCTCCGCGATATTTGACAGGTCCACAGGCCAACCCCGGCAGTCCCCGGACATGGTTGCATCACGCATCGCCTTCGACGCGTTGCCCTAGAGGCACGCCTTTTGCCTGCGCTCGGGAAATCCCGTCCAGAATCTGAATTCACTGCGAAAATGGCACGCAATGTGTTTGGCTACGTGCCGCACAGCGCTCGCCTTGGCAATGGATGGCCGTGATTCCACGGCGGAGGGCGGTATCGGCCAGCCTTCGTTCTCGGCCCTTTCCACAGCGCCTGATATCTGCATGGCAGCAATGCCTTCACCGAATTTGGCACTCACGACACGGTGCCCCTTGCATCTGTTCATGACGTCCTCGCTTTCGTGCAGGCCGGCACGAGACGGACGTTGGAGATAGGCGGGGTTCGCATTCCAGCAGCGGCTCACCATAGCACTTCTGCGACGCAAGCGCCGATGCCTGTCCCCCGCTCAGACCGACGGCAACGCTCACGGCACAGTAACAACCATGGGGCTATGGTCATCGGGTTGCCGCGCAATGCCGCAACGGCTCCTCAAGCCGCGCCGCACTTCCACCCACTCTCCGCATTGAGTTCTCGCCCCGGCAATCGGGGCTTTGGCTTCGGCCATCTTCGATTTGCAATCCGCAAATCACACCAAGGCTCACCCATGAACACGACCCAAGAAAACAAGTCCCAGGAGAAGAACCTCCTGGATACCGCCGCTGCCAACGGTTCCTTCAAGACCTTCGCCCGCGCCGTCAACCAATCAGGCTTGAAAGACACCCTGGCTGGACCAGGCCCCTTCACGGTCTTCGCTCCTACCGATGAAGCGTTCGCCAAACTGCCTCCGGGCAAGCTGGAAGAATGGTTCAAGCCCGAGAACAAGGCGGAGCTCACTTCGGTGCTGAATTATCACCTCGTCAATGGTCGCCGCAGCAAGGCGGACATCGGCAAGTGGGAGGCTGCGCGGACAGTGAACGGCCAGCCGCCCCCCATTCAACTGGCAGGCGACAGGCTCAGCATCGATGGCGCCGAGGTTACCCAGGCGGATATCGCCTCGACCAATGGCGTTCTCCATGGCATCGACAAGGTCAACATCCCGGCATCGACCAAGCACTAACGGGTGACATGCAATGGATTGCGAACGGCAGGAAGGAATTCCTGCCGTTTTCTTGTCCCCCTGGTCAAAGTCCTCCTGCGGATGTCGCCTGTCATGCGCCTTCGCACACCGGCTCCAGGAGCGAATTGACGTCAAGGCTGAACCGTACACAAGGGGCTACAGATGACTTACCTCAAAGAACGCACCAACAAAAACCTGGCCAAGCCACGCCCGCCCTTCTCACTCAAACAACCCGCCCTTCCAATCAGGCGGAAGAAGAGCGTCCGACGACCTCGCCCCCATTGAAAATCACTACCCGCGAGGATAAACGATGAGTATCTCCGACCAAGCCACCGCATTGATGGTCAAGATTGTCTATCAGCTTAGGCCGCCTGCCACCACGACGATGGCTCCATGCCTTCGTTGCAGCAGCCCGAGTCCCGGAGGACAAGTCTGCGCCGCGTGTTTGGACGATGACCTGGGTGGTCTGATCAAGAACAGAGGCGCCGCCGTACGCTGGCTGAACTCGGTGAAGCAGGCCGCTCAGGACGAGCGAACTGTCATTTCATATGCGCAGAAGATGGACGAGGCGAGAACCAGATAGAACGGCCGAACCGCCTTTCGCGACCAGCCCCGGAAACCGACGGCCCCGCAGTTTGCAATGAAACATCAGCATCATGCCTTTGCCCTCTCAAGGCATCCATCGTTCCCCATCCAATTGCAGCACCGGGCCTACCAGAAACCAAAGAACGACAAGGATTATCGCCACTGAGACGGCGACAGCCACCGCAATCCAAATCTCGCCAGATGTCAACTTCACTACCGCGCCCTCCGCAGGGTATCGAGGTTGCGCGCTGAACAGTGAAAGGGGAATGATGGCTGCAGGTGACCTGGCCTCCCTGGCGCATAAAGACACCCAAAGTTGTCTAGCGCTCCTGGCCTGACCGCGTCATCCCGCCCTCACAACGCGATGACGTTGCGTACACGTCGTGTGTGAAAAATCCAGGTTTCCTTCAATACCGAGCCTCGACATGACTACCCAGAAGGACATCATGGAGCTGGAACGGCAGTTCTGGCAGGCGATAGTCGATACGGACGTCGATACTGCAATCTCGCTGCTTGATGGAGAATCAGTTTCCGTCTCCGGATGGGGAATCCATCACTTCAGCCCCTCCGAATACAGGAAAATGGCTTCGTCCGGCGATGCGCGGGTCACGGCCTTCAAGTTCTCCGAGGAACGGGTAATTTTCCCCGCGCCTGATGTCGCCATTGCGACCTACAAAGCGGACCAGTCCATTACCGTCAGCGGGAAGAGCCAGGACATGGTGGTTTACGACACCACGACATGGGTCCGCAAGGATGGGGCCTGGGTGGCCTCAGCCCACACCGAAACCGTCCGCCAGACCAACTCCTAGCCGGACTTCCCACCATACGGTTAGCGCGCGCCGGCAATAGGAGGAATGTCTGTCGCTGTCCTGTCTCTGCCAGGCTCCATGCACCAGTAAACGCCGTATGCAATGGCGACCAGCGCCACCGCAATGAGGGCGCCGAGGGCGATCCTTCGTTGTGTCCTGAGCTTCATACCCGGACCGTAGCACCCTCCCGTTACCGCGGCGTCCGGAAAGGGTTGCCATTACGTATCGATGTGACCTGCGTGCCTATTTCGTCCAGAGTTAGTCCGACACCAATAGGGCGCCCTAGGGTGTTCGAGCCATTGCCGGTGATGGGATAGCCCTCTCGGACCGGTTAATCGCCCTTGAACTCGTCAGCAAGCCTGTTCAGCACGCACTCCAGCATCGACTCGAAATTCTCCCACTGCTCCAGTGGCTCCGTCGAAGTCTCCAGACGACGGTAGATGCGCGCGCCCCAAACGCGGAAGTAAAGCACGGACCCGTCCTCATCGAGACCGCCAATGTAGAAGTTTTCGGGATTCGAGTTTGCCGGGCGGAGCAGACCATTATGATCGATCAGGTCGAATGGCTGGCGACGCTCCGGATCGCGGCTGACTTCGGCGCGAAGGCCGAAGATCGAAAGGCCTCCCTGATAGAAATGCGCGCCGTTGAAGGACGCCAGGTACGCCATTACGCGCGGGGGGAAACGTGGTCGGCGACCTTCGCTGGCGACGCTCCACTTCGTCCTCGGGCAAGGGGGCGAACACGACGTGCCGAAAGGCAGCCGGCCCGACCTCCGGCATTGCTCCAATGCCCGTCCAGCCGAATCCGGCATGGTTCGGCTCTCCTGCATTGCTGTGGATCACTGAATCGAGAATGGTCTGCAAGGTATTCATTTTCCACGGCCCGCCTTTCCGGCCCGGGTACGCATTCCGGAGCCGCTTCCAAGACATTTCACCATAGGGTTCGTCCCTCGCCTGGTTTGATACTTACCCGACCTGGACACCACCCGACGGGTAACGATGCCGGATTTCACGCAACAAGGCATCGGCAAGCTGCTCGGGCGGCGCGGCCGTGTCTAGTGGCTCGCCAAGCTCGCTGCCGGCCGCGCCGCTCAGTACAGCATGTTCGCGGTGGAATGTTTTCTTCTCGTAGTCGAGTTCGTCGATCGCTCTGGCGCTTGCCCGCCGGTCTATCCGGGCCAGATTCGATTCGGGATCCAGCGTCATGCGGAAGCAGAAGATCCGATCGTCCAACCGGGCCAGCCGGCAGCGAAGGTCCTCCAGGTCGGCTGCGGTTTCCCAGAGATGGTTGATCACGAAATGGCGGTAGCCGAACCGTCGATGGTGGCGCAGCAGCAACAGGATTCCCCGGTGAAGGTGCTCGACCGGATCCGCAGGCAGCGGATTGACCGCGACCAGGCTGTCGCCGTCCAGCATGGCGCAATGATCGATTTTCTCCGAAAGAACTTCGGAGAGCGTCGATTTGCCTATGCCCAGTGGGCCGTTGATCACGATGATCATGAAAGTCCGCGCCTCCGGCGCACGGTCATCGGGTTGCTTCGCCGACTTCCAGATCGCCGCCCAGGACGCGGCGCGCGACATGGAGCGGATCATCTCCACCGTTCACATCCGGAACCACGCCTTCGCGGTCCCAGTTGCCGCCGGTCCGGACGTTGAGCGGCCGGGCATCCGGAATGAAAATCTGGAAGCCATGCGGCAATGGCTTGGGGTCACCCAGCAAGTTGGCTGCACCCGCGCTGCGCGAACCGATCACCGCCGCCCTGCTGGCGGCCTGCAGGGAATAGGCGACGTACTCCGATGCGGAGGCGGAACGGCGGTCCATCAGTATCACCAGCCCGCCGTGGTATTCCGGCAGATCACGCTTGGGCAGCGGCTCCGTCCGGCGCGCCGAGCGCGCCTGGATGTCCTGCACCGAAGCCACCTCGTCGCCCAGGAATGCACGCACCAGCTGGCCCGCGGTATCCGCGTCGCCGCCGCCATTCTGCCTGAGGTCCAGCACCAGTCCCTGCGTGTCCTTGAGCAGTTCCATTGCATTGCGAAGCTTGGGGCCCGCCATGTCCCAGGGATAGAAGGACGCCAGGCGCAGGTAACCGATGTTGCCTTCCAGCACCTTCACTTCCCGTACGCCCATGTTGGCGGGCTTGCCGGCCGCCCGCCAGGCCATCAGCCAATCGTCATCGGCGCCCGCCTTCTCTTCGATCACCCGCTCGATCAGGAAGTGTCCGTCGTAGGCATCCAGATCCCGGTTGAGTCGCTTGGAGAAGGAAAGCCAGTCGCCACATGCATCGGCATAGCGTCCCTTGTCCGACCAGTCGCGGACGCTTTCGGCAATCTGCCGGGCTTCCCCGGCAATCACGTAGTCCTTCTCGATGGCCTTCGCCATCTGTTCGAGCACGGCTTCCTGCTGCGGACAACCGCCCGCCAGCATCGCCGCCAACCATAGTGCCTGGCTCATGACCCTTCTCCTCCCATGCCGTTATTGACAATATATAAGTGCTAACATATATTCCTGGGCATGACAACACCACATGCGACTTTGGGCACGCTGTTGCGTACGCTCATCGATCAGTTGGATTCGGCGGTCGCGGATGCGTACGCCGAATCCGGACTCGACTACAAACCGCGCTTCACGCCGATCATCCGCGCGCTCTCCCAACACGGCCCCTCGCGGATCAAGGACATCGCCGACGGGATGGGCGTGAGCCATTCGGCGGTCAGCCAGACCCTGAGCGCGCTGGTACGCGCCAAGTGGGTCAAGCTCCTGCCCGGCGAGGACAGTCGCGAGCGCATCGTGCACCTGACCCCCTACGCGAAGGCCCGCCTGCCCCTCCTTGAACAGCACTGGGCGACGACCGCGAAGGCGGCGGCCAGTCTCAACGAGGACCTGGGAATTTCGCTTGAAGACGTGCTTCGCAACGCGCTGAAGGCGTTGCAGGACCAGTCGTTCGGGGAGCGCATCCGGAAAGCGGGTAAAGTCCGTTCCGCCTGACCCGGGCGTCCATCCTTCCCGCCACATCGCACCCACCGGAGAGTCCAGATGCGTGGTCTTCGCCTGTTCGCGTTCACCCTTTCGCTGCTGCCGTGGCTGGCCTGCGCCGCGACGCTCCCCTCCCCCACTTCCCTTCCCATCACCGCCGAGATAACGGGCACCGGTACGACGGATCTGGTGCTTGTTCCCGGCCTGTCCGGTGGCGATGTTTCCTGGCAGGAAACCGCGGTGCGACTGTCGGACCGGTATCGCGTGCACAGGCTCCGGATAGCCGGACTCGAAGGGCCCGTTGGCGATGCTCCCGCACCAAGCAGTATCGGCGCGGTCGCCGAAGCGCTGACGAGCTATATCCAGCGGAATTCGTCTCGTCCCGTCATGCTTGTCGGGCATTCGGCCGGCGGCGTGGCGGCGCTGATGGCCACGCTCCGGCAGCCCGATCTGGTGGCGCGCGTCATCATCGTGGACGCGCTGCCCTTCATGTCCGCCAATCGCGGCGGCACGAGCGTGGACGAGGAACTGCGCGGCAAAGTCGGCGCGGAGGTCCGAGAGATGCGCGCGGAAAACACGGCGGACTTCGAAAAGCGGATGCGGACGCAGGCTTCGTCCGCGGTGGGCGATCCGGACACCGCCGCCCGAATCGCGCAAGGCGGCGCACGCAGCCATCGAGACACCTACGCCGCGTTGTACGAAAGTCTTTCGACCACGGACCTGAGAGCCGAAGTCGCCAGCCTGCGCCCGCCGTTGACCGTCATCTTCGCCGACCAGTCGCCCCTTGGCGCGCCCGCCGGATACATGGCCCGCCGCTACCGGGAGCAGTATGCGAGCAGCCGGGCCACGTTGGTGGAAGTCACCGATGCCCGTCATTACCTGATGCTCGACCAGCCGCGCGAGTTTGCCGAGGCGCTGGATGCGGCATTGATGGATTGAACCGAGCCGGCATAGCGTGAGGGTGGCATGGCACTGCTGATCGGCGAGGTGTTCTCGCCCTGGACGCGCAAGGCGCGATGGGCGCTGGACTACTGCGACGTGGCTTATCGCTACCAGGAGTACGTCCCGTTCCTCAGCGAGCCCGGGCTCAGGCTCAGGTTGCGGCAATGGCATGGCAAGGTGTCGGTTCCCGTGCTGTTGACGGACACGGGGCCGGTACGTGGCTCGTTCGAAATCGCCCGGTACGCCGCGCTGGCTTCGGGTGATGATCGGCTGGGCGATTTCGACCGGATCCGGTTCTGGGATGACATCAGCGAGGTGGGCCTGGCTGCCGCCAGGACCCGTGTGGTCAGGACCATCGCGGAGCATCCGGACGCGCTCGACGAATCCCTTCCCCACCTACCTTCGCGACTCAGGCCCCTGCTCCGCCCGATCACCCGCCGCGTGGTGAACGCACTGGACCGGAAGTACGCGCACTTGTACGGGGCCGGCAACCACCGGAACGCGCTGTTTGCATTGCGCCGCGGTTTGCGCGAATCCGGAACGGGGTTCGTCCTGGATGCCTTCAGCTACGCCGACATCACCCTGTGCGCCCTGCTGGACGCGGTGGTCCCCGAGGCCGATGCCGTGTTTCCCGGCGAAGCGCAGCGACGCTGCTGGCAGGACGACGGTCTGGCCGATGAGTTCGCAGATCTGCTTGTCTGGCGGGAACAGCTGCGCCCGTATCGCGCTTCCCCGCCTGTCGTCTGAATGCGGTGCGTACCGCCACCTGCTTCCCTGCTGGCCACCCGTGAGGGGAACACCCGTTCCCCCCACGGGTACTAGCTAGCGTTGGCCGCCGCGTCGTCTTCCGGCCAGTTCGCTGGCCGCCGCGCGGAGTTCCTCGCGTGAAATCCTGTCGTCGCGATCCGCATCGATGCGATCGAAATGCTCGGCCAGCCTAGGCAAGGAAGCGTCGGCCTCGGCACGACTGATGTAGCCATCCTGATCCGTATCGGCGGATTGCAGGCGTTCCTGGAGCGCCTGCTTGCGCGCGCCGCGACCTTGCTGCGCATCCGCGGCGAACGAAACCAGCAACAAGCTCGCGAGCAGGGTGAAATGAATGCTTTTCATGGATGGGATCCTGTCTACGGGAATTCAACGTTCCGGGTTGTCGCAATCAGCGCTGGCGGCAGGGCGCGGGATCGCCATTGGCATCGTGGCAACTCCCGGAGTAGCTGACCTTTCCGTCGGAGAATGCGAGCGAGCCGTCGTAGTGGCCGCCATCGCGCGTGGTGAGCGTGGTGGCGCGGGTGCCGGACACGCTGCCGTCCGCGCTCCGGCTGATGCTGCCGGAACGGTCGACGCCCGCCCCGCCGGGACCATGGAGCGAGATATCGCGCTGACGACTCGCATTCCCGGCGTGATCGCGCTGGCTGGAAGTTTGATAGCCGGCGGTCCCGCCCCGATGACCCTGTGCCGAGCCCTGCCGATTGAGCGAGGCGTTTCCATGCCCGTCCGCCTGCCAATGGCGGCTCCGCCGGGACTCGAAACGGGCATTCGAACGGGCCGCTTCAACCTCGCCGGCATGCGGGCTCCGTTCCACATGGCGGAAACGCTCGCGTCCGACAGCCCACTGGCAACTGGCCAGTGCTATCGCGAAAACAAACATTCGGGTCCAAACAGGGACTGTGTTCATGGTGGTTCCTTCGGGTAGGGGTTGGCCGGGAATTCCGGCGCATCCACGCTAATCGCGCTCCGCTCCCTCCATCGCACGCAGATGTAAACCGCCGTTTCTCCCGGGCGTTCCAGAAACATCCGCTTACAAATCGGCACCGGTTCCCCGCTGCCGGCGACCGGCATTGCCGACATAGTGACCGCCATGAACGAATCCACGCCGTCCCGCATCCTGATCGTCGATGACGACGCCCGCCTTCGCGAGCTGCTGTGCCGTTATCTGCGCGAATCGGGCCTGCATGCCAAAGGCGTGGCCGACGGCAGGGACATGGACGTCGCCCTGGGCCGTGATCACTACGACCTCGTCGTGCTCGACCTCATGCTGCCGGACGAGGACGGGCTGGCCCTGTGCCGCCGGCTGCGCTCGCAGGACGACGCCGTTGCCGTGGTCATGCTCACCGCCAAGGGCGATGACGTGGACCGCATCGTCGGGCTGGAGATGGGCGCCGACGACTACATTCCCAAGCCGGTCAATCCGCGCGAACTGGTGGCGCGGATACGCAGCGTATTGCGACGTTCCCACCGCGTTCCCGGCGCTCCTTCGCCCGAGGCCGGATGCCTGCGCTTCGGCGCGTTCACCCTGGACATGGCGGCCAGGACGCTGCATCGCCATGGACGCCCCCTGCGGATGACCGGAGGCGAATTCGCCGTGCTCTCGGTGCTCGCGCGCCATCCCCATACCACCCTGAGCCGCGACCGCCTGATGAGCCTGGCGCGCGGCCGCGGCCTGGAGGTAATGGGCAGGAGCATCGACATCACCATCGTCCGCCTGCGCAAGCTGGTCGAGGAAGACCCGCGCCGGCCACGCCTGATCCAGACGGTATGGGGTGCCGGCTATGTGTTCGTCCCGCCGGCGGAGGAAGCATGATTCCGCGCATGATTCCGCGCATGACCCCGCGCATCAACCGGCCATCGACGGTGTTCGGACAACTGGTGGCGGTCATTTCGCTGTGCCTGCTGGGCGCGTTCGTGCTGACCTTCCTGCTGGTCCGGGAACTGTGGGTGCGTCCGGCGGCGGAACAGTCCTATCGCGTGATGGATGGCTTTGCCAGGACCGTGGAGACGCTTGCCCGGAAGGAACCGATCGACACCACGGTGAGCCGCCTGCAGGCCGCCGGCCTGCGTTTCCAGACCGCTCCGCCCGTGGACACGCGGCCCCGGATCGCGCCCTACCTGCGTGAACTGGCGTCGCTTTCGGGGGCCGGGGATGTGGCGCCGCGCGAGGTCCGGATTGCGGACGGCCCCGGCGGGCGACCGGTCCTCTGGCTCAGGCTGCGGACTGAGCCTTCATTGTGGATTTCATTCGCGCGCGAACGGGCGCAGGGCGAGGTGCGCTGGCTGCCGCTGCTGATCCTGCTGGCATGCGCGCTCGCGGTGCTGGTGGCGGCGGGATGTTTCGCCCGCAGGCTGGTCATCCCTCTGCGCAGCCTGGCGCAGCACGCACCGGACGTGGTGCGCGGCGAATGGCCGCGCCTGCCGTTGCCCCAGGCTTCGCGGGAGGTGGCGGAACTGGCGCAGGCGCTTGGCCGGGCGGGCGATGACCTTCGCGCGATGATGGACGATCGCAACCTGATGCTCGCCGGCATATCGCACGATCTGCGCACGCCGATGATGCGGTTGCAGTACGCGGTGGAGTTGCTGCCGGGAACCGATCCGGAACTGCGCGCGGGCATGCATCGGGATATCGAGGAGATGGACGACATCCTTGGACAGTTCATCGCCTATGCCCGCGATGGCAGGGATGAAAACAATCGCACCCTCGATCTGGCGGCCATCTGCCGGCAGGTTGTCGCCGCCTCCGGCGTGGATTGGCAACTGCAGGTTCCCGACCAGGCGTGGCTGCGCGGGCGACCGATGGCCCTGCTCCGGGCGCTGGAGAACCTGGTGACCAACGCGCTTCGGCACGGTGCCCCGCCGTATGAACTGCGGCTCCGGCGGGAGGGCGATGCGTGGTGCGTCGACGTCATCGACCACGGTTCGGGCATGCCGCCCGGTCATTCGCGCGAAGCCCGCAAGCCTTTCGTCCATGACGCCACGCGCGGTGGCAGCGGCCTGGGCCTGGCCATCGTCGAGCGGATCGCGGCCCAGCACGCGGGCGATCTCCAACTCGGTTCCCACCTGCCACACGGGCTGCGGGCCACGCTGCGGCTGAAATCCAACCTGGAGTGACCATGCGCCTTTCGACATTGCGTCCATGCCTGCTGGCGGCCCTCCTCGCCTTCATCGCCTTCCTGCCACCCGCGAGCGACGCGGCCGAAACCGATCTCCCCGCGGGTACGCGCGTGCTTGCCGACGTCGCCTACGGGAACGACGCCAGGCAAAGGTTCGATGTCTACCTTCCCGCGGAAACCAGGAACGCGCCGGTGCTCTTCATCGTCCATGGCGGTGCGTGGCGCAATGGCTGGAAGGATCATCGCGGCCTGATTGCGAACAAGGCCGCTTACTGGATTCCCAAGGGCTACGTGATCGTCTCGACCGACTATCGCCTGCTCCCCGAGGCGGATCCACGGGTCCAGGCCGAGGATGTCGCCCGCGCCATCGCGAAGGCACAGGAACTGGCACCGGCCTGGGGCGGCGATCCGGCTCGTTTCATCCTGATGGGCCATTCGGCGGGTGCGCACCTGGCACTGTTGCTGGCGGCGGATCCCGCACGCCTGGCGAAGCACGGGGCACGCCCGCCACGGGGTGTCATTTCACTGGACAGCGGCGCGGTGGATGTCGTCGGAATCATGCGGACCGTTCCGCATCCCGCCCTGTACGACGCGGCATTCGGTGACTCCCCGTCGTACTGGCAGGCGGTATCGCCGCATCATCTCCTGGCCCCCGGAGCGCCGCCGATGCTGCTGGTGTGCGCTTCGCGTCGCCAAGGCGCCTGTCCGCCTTCCTGGCGGTTCTCGCGCAAGGCGACATCGCTGGGCGTCCGCGTGGAGGTGATGGAACAGGATCTGTCCCACATGGCGATCAATCGGGAACTCGGCCTGCCGGGCGTCTACACGGAGCAGGTGGATGCCTTCATTGAACGCATCGACAGATAGGCGGCCCGTACAACCCGCGCTGCACACGTCCGAGCCATTTCTTTCGAGGAGTTTGACGTGATGGAGCTGTCGGCCCTTGCCCTGGGATTTGTCCTGGCCGCACCCGTTGTCGTTCCGGAACGGGATCCGGTGTATGCGCCTGGCTGGTCGGCCACCCATGCCGATGCATCGAACAGCGACTACAGCCTGGTGCCGGGATCCGCGCGCATCGTCCACGCGTGGTCCCGTTCCTTCGAGGGCATGATCAACCTGGGACCGACCAGTGATGGCCACGGGCAACTGTATGTCACCACCAGCGGACCGGGCTGCCGGCTGCACGCGCTGGATCGGGCGACCGGCCGGACACTCTGGTGCACCGATGCGCTGGACCGCCTCGCGTTGGCTTCCTCGCCGCTGCTGGACGCGGATCGCAATCTGTACATCGCCGATGGTGCGTCGATGCATTCGTTCCGGCACGACGGCGGCAAGCGCTGGGAAACACCCCTCATCGGATTCCCGTTGTCGGCACAGTTCACTGCCGATGGCGATCTGGTTTTCATCACCCATGTGGGTGTCATTTACCGCCTGGACCGCAGGACCGGGAAAACCGTCATCGATCCCCTTGAACTGATCCCGGATCCCGTCTTCGACCCCTCCTGGGACGCGCTTGCCTGCATGCGTGGAACCCGGGCATGTCCGAGCGCCAACACGCCCGCGCTGGATCGGCGCGCTGGCAGGTTCATCTTCACGTTCTGGGCACCGGAGTCACCCGCGGCCGGTGTCCGTTCGATGAAGATCCTGGCCGGCGCGGACGCCAAGGGCATCACCGCCGATTGGACCCATGACACGCTCCCGGGCGGGAGCGCGGCCAGTCCGAGTCTGTCGGCGGATGGCAGCCGGGTCTACCTGACCGACAACAACCAGCGCTTGCTGGCACTCGATGCGCGTACCGGCGAGCGCGTGTGGAGCATCGACATCGGCTACTCCGCGGGCGGCAGTCCCTCGGTCTCGCCCGACGGCATCATCCTGCCCGCCGGCGGTGGCGATGCTCCCCTCATGGCCATTCGCGATCTGGGAAACCAGCCGCGCGTTCTATGGCGCAGGGACGACCTGCAGAACCGGGGCATCGCGACCCAGGCCGCAGGTCACCTCGCCTACGCAACGGTGGCCAATGGTGGTGGCACCCTGGATCTGGTGGTCGTCGACGTCCAGACCGGCAAGGTTCATGACAGGGAACATCTGCCTGGAAAACCGATGTTCACCGTCGGAACAACCGTGGATTCGGATGGCACCGTTTATGTCCCGACCATACGTGGTGGGCTTCACGCCTATGTGCCTGTCCAGTAGCAACCGTCTACCGCGATGACGCGATAGACAAGCGCCAGGCTCGGCATGCGGACTGCACCCGGACGCGGAAAGCGATCAAGCCTGCCTGGACGAACTCCCTGCCGCGCCAATCAATGCGCGGTACTCCTGGTATCGGATGCCGGGCTGTCCACGGCAGACGCCGGGGCTGCCGGACGGGAATCCTCGCTCATCGCCATCACCGCGAACAGCATCCAGGTGGTATGCGGAATCCATTGCTCCACCCAGCGCCATTGTTCCGAGTCCGGACCCGGTGCGAAGGTGATGCCGGCGCCGGTGTCGCTGCCCACCGCCCCGGTGATGCCGTTGGAGATGCCGCCCACGAACATTTCGCCGGCGCTCTCAAGGACCGTGGGCGGGTTCTTCTGGCCGAAGCCATACAGCATGGACATGCCGTACGGATTGCGGCCCAGCGTCCAGTCGAGCTGCGCCTGCGCATAGCCGGCCTGCTCGCCAGACAGGCCGTATCCGGCCTTGCCATCGGCGGCCAGCTTGCGTCCGCCGATGACCATGGCCGCGCTGAGCGATGCCAGGCGGGCGCTTTCGCCCTGCCACCAGTAGCCGGTTTCATTGCGGTGCGGAATGAAGAATCCTTCCAGCACCTCGCCCGCGGCCTTGCCGTCCTGCGTGAGCTGGAAGCGCTGGCGGGCATAGCCGTACGGATTGGACACCGCCTGGGTGATGGCCAGTTCGTGTTTCAGCGCTGAAGCGATGGCGTCCAGTGCGCGCTGGCGGCGCGCCTGTTCCGGTTCGATATCGGCATAGGCGGACAGACTGATCACCGGCAGGCCGGCTTCGGCCGCATGGTAGTAAGGACGGCTGCCGCCATCGCTGATGAAACCACCATCGGCCTGCTGGCGCGCCATCAGGCTGGCGGCGCGCTCGCGCGCATCGTCGAGATAGCGCGGCTGGCTGGTGGCGTTGTGCAGTTCCACCAGCGCCATCAGCGCGGTGTAGTCGTCGATGATGTTTTCCTTGCCGTCGGCGCAGTACTGCGGGTTGAACTCGCGCAGATGCGCATAGGCGCGCTCCGCGTCGGCCAGATAGGTCGCGCCGTCGAATTCGCCGTGACGTCCGGCCTGTTTGGCCAGCATCGAGGCGCGCGCGAGCGCCGCGATCGCCATGCCGCCGCCGGCGCGGAACGCCGAGCGATACAGGGTGGTATAGGTTCCCGCGGCGCCCTCGTAGCCGGTGACCATGCGCTTTGCGCCGGGTGTGCCCCACTGGTCGAACACCGTGGTGTAGAAGTAGCCCTCCGCGTCCAGTATGCGGTGCAGGTAATCGGCGCCCCAGAACGCCTCGTCCTCGACCTGCTTCTGCAGGCCGTGGGCGGCGAACAGTGCCTTGCGCGTATCCGCGCCATAGGCCAGCACCCAGACCGCCATCGACGCCTGCTGCGGATTGAAGTGATTGGCGTAGCCGAGATGGGACAGGTACTTGCCCTTGTCGCCGCCGGCATCCTGCCAGCCGCCCCACACGTTCACCCGGCGCGAGGTCTGGAAGATGGGCAGATCCCGATCCGCGTCGTCGGTATGCCGGCTGCGCTGGAAGTAGCCGAGCAGCTGCGCGCTCGTGGTGGCGAAGACGGCGTTGTCGCGTACCGCCACCGGCGCCGACAGCGCATGCTGCCCACCGATGCGCGCGTCCACCTGATACCGGCCGCTTTGCTCGGCATCGGAAAAATCGACGCTGAAATAGCGCTTGCCCGAGCCCCATTCGGTGAATGGTTGCAGCGGCCGCAGGTCGCCGTTCCGCACCGGCTTGCCATCGACCAGCACCGTGTAGCTGCCCTTCGTGGCCTCGCCCGTGTATTCGACGATGGCCTGCTTCGGCCCCCGCCGCTCCAGCGCCACCTGGTTGATCTGCACCAGCAGCGGTTCGCTGGGCAGGCTCACCGACACCGTGGTCGCCGGCTTCTGCTCCGAGGCGGGCGCTGCGTAGGCCTGGGCGGACAGCGCCGTCGCCAGCGCGGCCACCAGGAGAACACCGGTCTTGCAGGAAGGCGGCAATCGGGTCATTGGCACGGTTCCGGATAGACTAGCGTCGCAACTTAGCCACGGATTCGGCCGCCGTCAATAAATATTTCACATGGATGTATAAATATAAGGGTATGCACCTCCCCTCCCCTACGCTCAACCGGTTTCAACGCCTATGAACATTGGCCGCGGCGCCACCCAGCAGTCCAGCGCCCCCTACAACCGCCGCCTCGTGCTGGATTTCATCCGCCAGCATGGCGCGGCCTCGCGCAAGGACATCCAGGAAAAGGTCTCGCTCAGCCCGCAGACGGTAGCCAACATCACCAATGAGCTGGAGTCCATCGGCCTGATCGTCTCGCGCCGGCAGAAGGACCTCAAAACCCGCGGGCAGCCGCCGATCGCCTTCGAAATCAATCCCGACGCCGGCCAGTCCATCGGCATCAGCCTGGAACCGGGCCGTGCCTCGGGTGCGCTGGTCAATCTGGTCGGCCGGATCGACGCCCGTTTCGAAGTGCAGTTGCAGGGCTGCGACCGCCCGCAGCTGCTGGCCGGGCTGCTGGAACTGGTGGCCAACCTGCGCCGGCAGGCCAATGCCCGGGTCTGGGGCATCGGCGTGGCCCTGCCCGGCCCGCTCGGCGATACCGAACTGAGTTTCGTCGGCCCCACCGCGCTGGAGGGCTGGAAGGATCTGTCCATCCTCGACCAGTTGCAGGAAGCCACCGGCCTGCCGCTGTTCCACAGCGTCGACAGCGTGGCCGGCGCGCTCGGCGAGACCCTGTACGGCGTCGCCCGGCACCTGGACAACTTCTTCTACCTGCACCTGAGCATGGGCCTGGGCGGCTCGCTGATCGTCGGCCGCAACCACTACCGTGGCGCCGACGGCAATGCCACCGAGATCGGCCACGTGCCGGTCGTGCCCGGCGGCACACCCTGTTACTGCGGCAACCAGGGTTGTCTGGAGCGCTACCTGTCGCTGCACTCGCTGGCCGAGGCGCTGGGCATGGACGACGGCCAGATCCGCACATCGGACCTGCTGGATCGGCTGGACGACGCCAATGACCAGCCCTTGCAGCAGTGGTGCCAGCAGGCCGCCCAGCGCCTGCGCGACGCCATCTGCATGATCGAGAACCTGCTCGACCCGCAGACCATCGTCATCGGCGGCTTCGCGCCGCAAAAGCTGGTCCGGCGCCTGGTCGAACTGGCCCAACCGCTGCACCGCTCGGTGCGCGGCCGCCCCGCGCCGCAACTGCCGCGGGTGATGATTTCCCAGCGCGAGGAAGACTGCTCGCTGCTGGGCGCCGCCGTGCTGCCCATCCATGAGCTGCTCTCGCCGCGCCTGCAGGGCGTGCAGAAGGACGATCCGGGCGACATGCAGGCCGCGGAACTGCTGGGCCACCGCCCGGCCAATGGGGGGCGTCGAATTTAATTAAACTTCCACTGGATATTTTTATTGACAGGGAAGAATCGGGCTGCCTATAGTCGGCCCCATGAAGCACGATCAGCCCCAATTCAGCATCATCGGCGATGTCAGCGTGGACCTGGTCCTGGGCACGTTGAACAGCTGGCCCAAGATTGGCACCGAACAGTTGCTGCCGCGCAGCGAGCTGCGTGCCGGTGGCTCGGCGGCCAACTCCGCCCTGGCGGCGCGCCACCTTGGCCTGAGTCCCCGCCTGATCGGCGCCATCGGCAACGATGACCTGGCCCAGTGGCTGCTGCTGCAATTGGCCGGCATTCCGGTCGATCTGCAAACCTGCGCCAGCGACACCACCATGTCGGTCGGATTGATGCACGCCGATGGCGAACGCACCTTCTTCACCAGCTGCGGGCACCTGCAGCACCTGACCCCGGCCTTCGTACTCGAACACCTGCCGCCGGCGCCGGCCGGCAGCATCGCCCTGTTCACCGCCCCTTTCCTGCTGCCGGGCCTGCGCGACGACTACAGCCAGTTGCTGGCGCAGGCGTCGGCCAGGGGTTACCAGGTGGCGCTGGATCCGGGCTGGCCACCGGAA
Organism: Pseudoxanthomonas sp. 22568; assembly: GCF_052044485.1. NCBI lineage: Bacteria > Pseudomonadati > Pseudomonadota > Gammaproteobacteria > Lysobacterales > Lysobacteraceae > Pseudoxanthomonas > Pseudoxanthomonas sp. 22568. The sequence continues at coordinate 65,952 of NZ_JBQENC010000003.1, read as the reverse complement.
GGCTGGACGCCCCGGGTGCACGAGGAAGTCGAAGGCTGGCTGGTCCATTGCGACCATCTGCTGATCAACGAACTGGAGGCGATGAGCATCGCCGGCACCCAGGACCTGACGATCGCGGTGCAGCGCGTGGCCCGCCTGCTCAAGCCCGGCGCCCATCTGATCATCAAGCTGGGTGCGGCCGGCGCGCTCGGGCATGTCGACGGACAGAGCACCCACTACGCGATCGAAGTGGCCCACGGGATTTTCGACACGGTGGGGGCCGGCGACAGTTTCAACACCGGCTACCTGGCGGCGCGGTTGAACCAGGCCGGTCTGCACGATGCGCTCGGTGCCGGCTGCCGGACCGCCGCGGCGATCCTGCCGCGCTTCCCGCGCAAGACCATCGCCGCGGGTGAACTCTCGCATTGCCTGCACCCGTCTCCCTGATCCCGGAGCCACGACCATGAAGCACCGGCCGCTGATCATCAGCTACATCCTCCTGATCTGGTTCGCGATCTCCTTCATCACCAACCTGATCGGGCCGTTGATGCCCATCGCCATCCAGGACTTCAAGCTGAGCCTGACCATGGCCGGCTTCATGCCATTTTCCTTTTTCCTCGCCTACGGCCTGGTCTCGATTCCGGGCGGCATGCTGATCGAGACCCGTGGCACCCGCTACACCCTGTTCGCCGCCTTCGCGCTGAATTTCCTTGGCGCGCTGGCCATCGCCCTGCTTCCCGGCTATGTCTCGGTGGTCGCCGGGTTGTTCGTCATCGGCCTCGGCATGGCCCTGCTGCAGGTGGTGATCAATCCGCTGATGCGCACCGCTGGCGGCGAGGAGCACTTCGCGTTCTTCTCGGTCATGGCGCAGCTGGTATTCGGCCTGGCGTCCTTCCTCAGCCCATTGGTCTTCAGGCTGTACATGCAGCGTCCCGGCGTGGAGGGTCAGCCGCTGGCCTGGCTGACGTTCTACTGGTACTTCAGCGCCGCCTTCGTGCTGCTCGCCCTGCTCAACTACAAGCTGCCGTTGCCGGCGGTGGAACTGAAGGAAGACGAACGCGCCGGCAGCCGCGAAGCCTACCGCAGCCTGCTGCGACGTCGCGACGTGCGCCTGTTCTTCCTGGCCATCGTCGCCTATGTTGGCACCGAGCAATCCATCGCCAACTGGATGTCGCAATTCCTGCACAGTTATCACGGCCTGTCGGCCACCGAACACGGCGCCGTCGCCGTCAGCCGCTTCTGGGGGCTGATGTCGCTGGGCTGCCTGGCCGGACTGGGGCTGCTGAAACTGCTGGATTCGAAGCTGGTGCTGGCGATTTTCTCACTCCTGGCCATCGCCTGCCTCGCGCTCGCCCTTTTCGGTTCCGCAGCCGTCTCTCCACTGGCGTTTCCCGCTGCGGGCTTTTTCTTGTCGGTGATGTTCTCGGTGATCTTCTCGCTGGGACTGAACTCGGTGCGCCAGCACCACGGCGCGTTCTCGGGAATCCTGTGCAGCGGCATCCTCGGCGGCGCCATCGTGCCGCTGCTGATCGGCGTCGTCGCCGATCACTGGGGCCTGCGCGTGGGCCTGTCGCTGGTCTTCATCCCCCTGCTCTACATCCTCAGCGTCAGTGCCTGGGCCAGGCCGCTGGTGCGCAACCAGACGCTGTATTCCGCGAAAAACACCCCCGCCTCGCCCTGATGGGCAATCACACCAGCCACTGCGCGGGCCCGACCGCCCCGAGTCGCCGTACAACCAGGAGCCAATGATGAAAAAGCATCCCAGCGCTGTTCGACCGACCGGCATCGCCGCCGCGGTGGCGGCGGTATTGCTCGGCTGTGCCACCGCCCCGGTCCTGGCCCAGTCCAGCACGGATGGCGAGGACAAGCAGGCCAGCCAGGGCGAACCCACGACCACCCTGCAGACCGTGCGGGTGTCGGCCACGCGCCTGGAATCGGATCTGCTGAAGACTCCGGTGACCGTCACCGCGGTCACCCAGGAAACGCTGACCCGCGAAGGCATCCGCGACGTGCGCGGCCTGTCGGGCAAGATGCCCAACCTGCAGATCGCCGCCGGTCCGGATTCCGGCGTGCAGGTCACCATCCGCGGGATCGGTGCCAACAACTTCACCGAGATCGGCGACCCGGCCGTGGGCCTGCATGTGGCCGGCCTGTATTCCCCGCGCCCGCAGGGCGCGCTGGCGCTGATGTTCGACGTGGACCAAGTCGAAGTGCTGCGCGGGCCGCAGGGCACCCTGTTCGGCCGCAATTCGACCGGCGGCAGCATCAACATCATTCCGGCCAAGCCGCGCTTCGACTCCAGCTTCGGCAGCACGGAGATCGAACTGGGCAGCTACAACCTGCGCCAGATCAACCTGATCCAGAACCTCGCCGTCAACGATCGCTTCGCCCTGCGCGTGGCCGCCACCAAAATCGAGCGCGATGGCTGGATCGACCAGCAGCAGGACTTCACCGACGTCAACATTCCGGAACGGGGTTTCATCGCCGACGGCATCCCGGACGTGGACCAGCGTCGCAACGTCAAGGTCCCGCGCAGCAAGTACTACTACAACCGGGACGAATGGGCGGCCCGCATCGCCGCCCGTTTCGCCATCACCGACGATGTCGAGTGGCTGCTGGCCTATGAAAAGTTCCAGAACTCCGGCGCCGGCCAGGTGGGGCTGAAGGACTGCAAGCAGGCCGCTGGCACCCGCTTCGCCTGCACCGGCGGCAAGTGGGACGTGAAGATCAACGTGCCCGGCCGCACCGACATGTCCATCGACACGGTGCGCTCGAACCTCAACTGGTATCTCAGCGACACCAACAGCATCGAGTACAGCGTGGCGTTCGCCAGGCAGAAGCGCTTCCAGATCTCCGATGACGATGGCGGCTACCACGAGATTCCCTCGCAGGTCACCGCGACCCTGCCGGTGCCGGCCGAAGGCGACTGGGGCGTCTGGCCGGTGCGCGACAACACCTCCATCACCCTGGATTCGGAGTACAAGTCGTTCGTCCACGAACTGCAGTTCAAGCACCAGGGCGAGCATCTGAAGCTGGTGTCCGGCCTGTTCTGGATGCACGAGAAGAACTCGATCGACTACGCCCAGGAAATGCTGGTCAATGCCCCGTTCGGTTATCCGATCAGCCAGTTCTATCACCAGCCCAACCGCCAGATCGACGCCAAGGCGATCTTCTCGCAGGCCGACTGGCGCTTCGCGCCCACCTGGACGGCGACCTTCGGCGCGCGTTTCAGCCGCGATTCCAAGACCGATCGCGGTGGCCAGGTGTATGGCGGCTGGGACAGCGAATCGACGGCCTACTACAACGGGCTGTACGACCCGGGCACGCCGGGCGAACCCGGTTTCCGCCCGCACAACGGCCGTGACCTGACCGAAGGGATGGGACCGTTCGCCGGCATCGGCGCCTACCGGCTGTGGGGACCGCCGGCGGAAAACGCCCATTCCGATTCGTGGCGCAAGTTCACCTACCGCCTGGGCCTGACCAAGGATCTGTCGGACAACGAAATCCTGTTCACCTCGCTGTCCACCGGCTACAAGGCGGGCGGTTTCGGCGACAAGGACGACGCCTGTGACGGCAAGGTCTGCGTGGACGGCCCCGCCGGCCCGCACTACACCTTCTTCCCCTACCGGCCGGAAACCGTCACCAACCTGGAAGTCGGCTACAAGGGCCTGCTACTGGACAAGCGCCTGAGCTTGTCGGTCACCGCCTTCTACAGCCGCTACAAGGACATGCAGGTGACCGGCGACTTCTTCGCCGCCAAGGTGATTGTCAACGAGCCCTGCCCGGAATGGGATCCGACCTGCGACGTGGTCAAGAAATGGCAGACCGTCAACGTCGGCACCGTGAACATCCCGGGCGTGGAAGTGGAGTTCGACTACCTGCCCACGGCCAATACCCGCATTGGCGGTTTCTTCTCGTACATCAACAGCAAGATGAAGGACTATCCCACCTTCAGCGACGAGTGGAACTGCGGCGTGCGCGAGGAGTTCGGCGCGGTGCCCTGCCCGCCCCCCTACAACGGTCCCAATCCCGAGCTGGCGGGCCGGCAGATCTACGACATCACCGGCAACCACCTGCCGCTGACCCCGAAGTTCACCGCCGGCGTCAACGTGGCGCACACCTTCCGGTTCGGCAACGGCTATGAGCTGGTGCCCTGGATCAACGTCAAGTGGCAGGACAAGATGTACTTCACCCTGCGCAACCTGGACAACGCGCACGTCTCCGATGCGCAGGAAGCCTACGCCACGGTCGATGCCAGCCTGAGCCTGCAGTCACCCTCGTTCTGGCGCGCCGAGTTGTACGTACTCAACGCCACCGACAAGATGACCAAGAACTGGGCCGACGATGCCGGCGGCTTCATCCGTGCCTACTGGAATGATCCGCGCACGGTCGGCCTGCGCGTCCGTTTCGACTACTGAGACCGTCGGTGCCGATGCGCCGGCATCGTCACGGGTTGCTCCAAGAAACCGCCCGAAAGGGCGGTTTTTTTTAGTCTCGTGCCGCGCCAGTCAATGCGCGGCGATGTAGATGTCGCGCAACACGTCCCGTTCGAGCGAGAGTTCGTCCAGCCGGTTCTTGACGATGTCGCCCAGGCTGACGATGCCCACCAGCTCATCGTCGCTGATCACCGGCAGATGACGCCGGCGCGCATGGGTCATCATCGACATCGCCTGTTTCAGCGTGCTGTCGGGCGTGATGCTTTCGATGGCGGCATCCACCAGCCGGCTCAGCGGCCGCTCGCCGGCCTGCGCGCCGTGTTCCGCCAGCGCGGCCACGACGTCCTGTTCGGACACGACGCCAACCGGCTGCGCCAGGCGGGTCACGACCAGCGCCGCGATCTTGTGGGCGGTCATCTTCCTGGCGGCGGCGCCGATGGTATCCCCGATATCGATGGTGACCACATCGCCGGGCTTGGACTTCAGAAGTTCACGAATTTTCATGGGGGTCTCTGGCTGTTCGGGCTGCACCCATCCGGCGCGTTACCCGTGTTGTGTATCCGGACTCTATGACCTGCCCATCCGCCTCACTAGACGGCCCGAAGGGAATTCACCCTTCCACGGATGTGGGCAATGCGCGAATCCCTACACGCGGCGAGTGGTCCGGAACGCCATCCTGCGCCGGCGGCGCCACCGCAATCCAGACAGCCCTGTCTTTGCGGCAGGCGTCGGTTCAGTTTTCCGCATCGATGCTCCTTCCCGCGTCTCCCGCCTGATCTCAGGCATGGATCTCGCCGCCGACCTCGATGCGGGGACTGCGGAACCCCATGGCGATCCATGCGTTCAACAACCGGGCGAAGAACGAGAACGACTGGCGCTTGAAGTTGGGAACGTCGGCGGGCAGGAACGACGCGTCCGCCAGATCGCCGGTCATCGTGCGCATCTCCAGTGGCGGCAGCGTGGTATCGGGCCACAGCCCCCCATAAAGGCTCAACCAATGCCCGCCCTTGAATTCGAGGAACACGGGCGTATTGCAGCAGGACGCGAGAACGCGCCGGGTGCTGGCGTCGGACGACAGCCGAAAGGCCTTCAGGCGGTCCATGCCGGCGACAAAGCGGATGCGGTCTTTCCGGTAGAGAACGAACCGCGTCCCGCCCAGCGGGTCAAGCAGGGGCCGCGCGCAGGCCAACCGTTGCAGTCGCACGCCGGCGGCACGGCAACTGTCGCAATGGCATGCGACGCTGGTGATGGGCTCTCCCCGGAGGGTCAGCTTGAACTGTCCGCAAGCGCAAGCGAGGCTCGTGGTCGGCGACATGTCTTTCCTTCCGTCGTGGATTCCATTCTTCGACGAACGGGCTGATCCGATTTCGACACGGTGATCGCGTTACGAAACACCCCAGAGCGCCCGCGCCTCCCCGGCGACCACCTCCGGCATCTCTTCCGGCCAGAACAGCCTGCCGCCCTCGACCCACCGGACCCCGCGGCTGCCAGGCAGGGCCTGGTCGAGCCAGTTCGCCCAGCGGACCGGAAACAGCGCGTCCGCCGTGCCCCAGACCATGCGCGTCGGCGTGTCCAGGCGCCGGAGTTCCGGTTCGATTGCCAGCAAGGGATTGGGCTCGAGATCGGCGAGATAGCGGTTGAGTTGCGACTTGCGCAGCGGCGACGACACGAGCGGCTTGAAGTAGTACTCGATCGTTTCGTCGGTGACGTTCGCGGGCGTCATGTAGGCCGACCCGATGATGCCCTTGTCCGAACGGGCGTAGACGCGATCGTCCAGGTGGCGCTGCATCTTCGGGTCATAGTTGCCGGCCTTGGCCGCGTTGATCGAATTGCGCATCTGTTCCGGCGGGCAGTTCTCGTGGACGTCGCAGTTGGTCAGCAGCATCGTCCGGACCCGTTCCGGATGTTGCACGGCGAAGAGTTGCGCGATCGTTCCGCCGCTGTCGTTGGCGACGAGGTCGACGGACGAAACGTCGAGATGGTCAAGGAAGGCCACCAGCATGTCCGCCTGCGCCTGCGGGGAAAGATCCTGTTCCCCGGAGACCTCCGTATAGCCCAGTCCCATGAAGTCCGGCGCGATGCATCGCCGATGCGGCGCGAGGCGTTCGAGCGAACCGCGCCAATGGAAGCCGTTCAACGGAAGGCCGTGGAGAAACAGGGCCGCCGGGCCGCTTCCGACTTCCACGTGGGCGATGCGTCCGAACCGCGTGTCGGCGAAACGGCGCAGCGCGGTAAACGCCGCCGCGTCCAGCGTCGTCCCTTCCCTGCCCGGCGCCATCCGGTACGCGCTGAGGGCGGCGGTACCCGCAATCGCCGCGCATGCCTGCAGAAAGCTCCGTCGTTTCATCGTGGTCCCCTATCGTCAATGGCGTTGTCGGTCGAAGAAAATCGTGGCGTCGCCCGCGCGGTGATCCCCTGCGGATAGTCGCCCCGATGCATGCCGTGGAACCCGTGGGTTGGCTGCCTTCATCATCACCGGTGCCCGCTGGCGCGACCACGCGAATGCGTGCCGGCAGGCCAAGGCAGGTTGATGGTCGAACGCCTATTGATCGCGGGAGGGGCGGTGCCGGAGCGCCCGTTCTCGCGACAGCCGAAGGGTGTCCCCCATGACATGGGAGGCAGGGGGAATGGGTGAAATGGGCGGATTCCCGTCCTCGTCCGCACCGTCTTTCAGCGGTCTGTTGAAGCCTCCTTCCCGGCCGGATTTTTCACCTCCGGATGGCTGTTCCCTGGCGCCGATGGCCCGAAAAAGAACTCATATGAAACGATCCAAATGGCCTGATTGCGTTCAAATTCGCGAGCAAAGTTCCAATTTTCTTAAATGAACAGGGCCCAATGAGTGCTATTGCCCCTTCCTAGCAGCATCCGATGACAGGTCGTTGACATCTGAATTTATATCGATTCAAACTCGGCTCGCGTTGGCGCCCGTGCCGGCGCATCACGGGTGGGGGCACCTTGCAATGGCTGTTGCATCTCGAACGGACGTACCGATCAGCGATGTGCCACTTCTCACAGTGGACCTTGGTCATGCCGAAGCCGGTTCGCCACCCGCGCAGGCTTCGAACACCCCGCGCTCGTCTCGGCCACCCCGACGCGACCACGGTCCCTCCCCTTCTTTTCTCCAGGCCGCGGCATCGTTCGGCTCGCCCCTCGGCGCGGCGCGCGACCGCCCGGTTCGCGAAATCGAATTCGAGTCACCCGCCTTTTTATTTGGCCGCCATTTGGTAGCGCTACCTGACGAGAACAAAACCCGGGCAAGTCGCCCGGGGCGAGCCACGGATGCAGGTCCGGGCATCGGGCAAAGCAACGCCACTCGCATCCACCGTCCGACCGGCGGCGCACGAAAACGAACAGGACCTTGAAGAAAACGGAGGGGCGCGTCCCACGCCGGGGATGGGCACGGAACCACCGCAAATCGGCAGCAGGCAACCATCGCAGCAACCACCCATTTGATGAGGAAAGGTCATGAAATACCGCAAGTCCGCACTGTCGGCAGCCGTCATTGCCTGCATTGCCTTCAACGCCCAGGCACAAGAAGCCTCGGATCTGGACACCGTCACCGTCACCGGCTATCGCGTTTCGCTGGAAAAGAGCCAGGCGGTCAAGCGCTCGGCCAATTCGATCGTCGATGCGATCAGCGCCGAGGACATCGGCAAGTTCCCGGACACCAATGCCGCCGAATCGCTGTCGCACCTGCCCGGCATCACCGTTGATCGCCAGTTCGGCGAAGGCGAGAAAGTCAGCATCAACGGCACCGATCCGGCCCTCAACCGGGTGCTGGTCAACGGCCAGACCATCGCCTCGGGCGACTGGGGCGGCAATCCCACCGACACCAGCGGGCGCACCTTCAACTACACCCTGCTCTCTCCGGAAATCATCGGCCTGATGGAGGTCTACAAGACACCGGAAGCGCGCATCGACGAGGGCAGCATCGGTGGCACCGTGATCGTGCATACCCGCAGGCCGCTGGACCTGCCCAGGAACACGCTGCGCGGCACGGTCGGCTACAACTACAACGACCGTTCGGAAGACGGCAATCCGCGCGCCTCGCTGCTGTGGAGCTGGAAGAATGCCGCCGAGGACCTTGGCTTCCTGATCTCGGCCACCCACGACAAGCAGAGCATTTCCCGCGCCGGCCTCGAATACTGGGGCTACACGACCGGCCTGCCCGACACCGCCGTCATCAGTGGCGAAGGCGACCCCGCCGCCGCCAAGCTGCCGGTCGGCATCAGCAGTTCCTACTTCCAGCAGGATCGCGAGCGTGACGGCCTGCAGGCGGCGTTGCAGTGGAAGCCCAACGAAAACAACGAAATCAACCTGACCGGTATCTACGTCAAGGGCAAGTACGACAACTTCAGCCAGGCGCGCTACATCTGCCCGGCCTGCAGCCTGGGCCAGATCACCAGCGCGACCATCGACAATGGCTACGTGGTCGCGGCCGAAGTCGGCGGCGACGCGTACGCGCAGCACGATTTCAACCTGCGCAAGAGCGAGGTCGAAACGCGTAGCATCAACCTGCGCCACGACTGGTCCGGCGAGAGCTGGGTATTCACCACCCAGGCCGGCGTGACCAGCGCCAAGGGCGGCAAGGATCCGGAATACCTGATGAAGACCCTGCTGCTCAGCGGTGGCTTCGATTTCGAGTACGACGCGCGGCATACCGTGGTGAACTACGACAACGACGCCGCGTCCAACTGGGGCCTGGCGCCTGGCCAGCAGTACGGCGGCCAGTACTACGAAACCAGCCGCGACAAGGAGCGCTACTTCCAGTTCGACGCGACCCATGACGTGGCCTGGGGTCCGATCAACCAGATCCAGGTCGGCTACAAGTACACCAACCACGACAACGGCGTGTCCTCGCGCGGCAACGCGGTGGACGTGGTGTCGGCGCTCAATCTGACCGAGATCCTGGGCGGCATGTCGCCGAGCGGGCTGTATGACGGCCTGGGCGCCGGCGGCGACCTGGCCTCCTGGCCGGTGGCCGATCTGGGCAAGGCCATCGCCTACTTCAACTCGCTGGCGCCGCGCGGCCCGTACACCTACAACTACGGTCCCTCGTTCAACGTCAAGGAGATCACCACCGCCCTGTACGCGCAGGCGAACTTCGAGTCCGGCAAGTGGCGCGGCAATCTGGGCGTGCGCTACGTGGATACCTCCGACAAGTCGCTGTACTGGGTCAGCAACGGCTCTGGCGGCTATGACCGGGCCCTCGCGAACCGCAGCTTCTACAAGCCGCTGCCGAGCTTCAATCTGGCCTACGAGCTGACCGACGACATGGTGGCCCGCTTCTCCGCCGCCAAAGTGATGGCCCGCCCCCGCTATGGCCAGTTGGCCGGCACGCTGGATCTCAACGACCAGGACTTCACCGGCGGCGGCGGCAACGTCGATCTCGAACCCTACGAGGCCACCAACTACGACCTGGCCTTCGAGTGGTACTTCGCCCCCAGCAGCATGCTGGCGGCCGAGGTGTTCCGCCGCGACATCAGCAACTACGTCGTGACCAATACCATCGAGCAGCAGCTGACCAACCCGATCTCCGGCGTGTCCGGCGTCTATTCCATCAGCCGCCCGATCAACGTCGCCGACGCCTCCGCCACCGGCGTGTCGCTGATCTACCAGCAGGCGTTCGACAACGGGTTCGGCATCAACGCCAACTACACCTATACGGACACCGACACCAGCACGAACCTGTTCCTGCCGTACGTCTCGAAGAACGCCTATACGGTGACGCCGTACTTCGAGAAAGGCCCGTTCAGCGTGCGCGTCAACTACAGCTACCGCTCGGAGTACTACAACCAGGTGGGACGCCAGAACGCGAGCGTGTTCGCCGACGCGTACAAGCAGCTGGATCTGATTGCCGGCTATCAGTTCAACGAGATGCTCGGCGTTACCTTCAGTGCCTCCAACCTGCTGGATGACACCTACTACTGGTACGACACCCAGAAGCGCACCCCGCTGGGCCTCTACAAGAGCGGGCGCAACTACCAGGTGGCCTTCACCTTCAAGTTCTGAGGCGGCCAAGGCACGCCATCGGTCCTCCCTCGATGGCGTGCCGTTCCGTGCGCGTGGCCGCCCCTACGGCCACGCGCTTTTTTCAGCGCCTCGTTCCAGACAGGCACCGTCCCATACCCGTTGTACATTGAGCCACGCTCCGGAGAACCCTTGCCCATGCCCGTGTTCCTTCGCCGCCAGGCCCTGCCGTTCCTGATTGCCGCGGGATGGACGCTGGCGACAATGTCGCTGGCAGCCCCGGCACACGCGGACGAGGCCGAGCAGCGGGCGGCGGCGCTGGTGGCGAAGATGACGCGCGAGGAGAAAATCGCGCAGACGATGAATGCCGCTCCGGCGATTCCACGCCTGGGCGTACCGGCCTACGAGTGGTGGAATGAAGGACTGCACGGCATCGCCCGCAGTGGCCACGCGACCGTGTTTCCGCAGGCCATCGGGCTGGCGGCGACCTGGAATGTCGATCTGCTGGAACTGGTCGGCACGGTGACCTCGACCGAGGCCCGCGCCAAGTTCAACCTGGCCGGCGGGCCGGGCAGCGACCATCGGCGTTATGAAGGGCTGACCATCTGGTCGCCGAACATCAACATTTTCCGCGACCCCCGCTGGGGACGCGGCATGGAAACCTACGGCGAGGACCCCTACCTCACCGGGCAGTTGGCGGTCGGCTTCATCCGCGGCCTGCAGGGCGACGATCCCCGGCATCCGCGCACCATCGCCACGCCCAAGCATCTGGCCGTGCACAGCGGCCCGGAACCGGGGCGCCACGGCTTCGACGTCGATGTCTCTCCGCGCGATCTGGAAGCCACCTACCTGCCGGCATTCCGCGCCGCACTGGTCGACGGCGGCGCCGGCGCGGTGATGTGCGCCTACAACTCGCTGCACGGCACGCCAGCCTGCGCCGCGGACTGGCTGCTCGATGGCCGCCTGCGCAAGGACTGGGGATTCCGCGGGTTCGTGGTGTCCGACTGCGATTCGCTCTACGACATGCTGCACTTCCACTACTTCCGTTCCGACGAAGCCGGCGCCAGCGCCGCCGCCCTGAACGCCGGGCATGACCTCAATTGCGGCAACACCTATCGCGCCCTGGGCCAGGCGCTGGATCGCGGCGAGACCGACGAGGCGTCGCTGGACCGGTCGCTGGTGCGCCTGTTCGCCGCGCGCTATCGCCTGGGCGAACTGGAACGCCCGCGGCATGACCCCTACGCTCAACTCGGCGCGGTTGACATCGATGCCCCCGCCAGCCGCGAACTGGCCCTCGAAGCCGCGCGGCAATCGCTGGTCCTGTTGAAGAACGATCACGCGACCCTGCCGCTGAAACCGGATGCCCGGCTGGCGATCATCGGTCCGAATGCCGATGCGCTGGCCGCGCTGGAAGCCAACTATCAGGGCACGTCCACCGACCCGGTGACGCCGCTGCGTGGCCTGCGGGAACGCTTCGGCCAGGCCCGGGTGAGCTATGCGCAGGGTGCGCCGCTGGCGGCGGGGGTGCCGGTGATGATTCCCGAGACCGCCCTGCGCAGCGATGGCCAGGCCGGACTCAAGGGCGAGTACTTCGACAATCCGGATCTGGCCGGCGCCCCACGCGTGGTGCGCCGGGATCGCGTGGTCAGCTTCAACTGGGATCAGGTGGCGCCCGCCGCCGGAGTCGATCGGAATCGCTATTCGGTACGCTGGACCGGTGAACTGCTGCCGCCCGGACCCGGCGAATACACCCTCGCGGTGCGCGTGGCGCGCTGCTTCGATTGCAGCGGGCACGATCCGGTGCGGTTGTACATCGACGACGACCTGGTGATCGCCGGCAACGCGCAAGACAAGCGCGTCGCCGCCGGCGTGCACAACGCCGATGGCCGCAATGTCGAAACGCGCCTGCATTTCACCGATACACGGCCCCGCCGCATTCGCCTGGAGATCGAGCATCACGGCCAGGATCAGGGCCTGCGGCTGGAATGGCTGGCTCCGGCCGACGCGCAACTGGCCGAGGCCGCGCGCGTGGCGGGAAGGGCCGACGCGGTGGTCGCTTTCGTCGGCCTGTCGCCGGACGTGGAAGGCGAGGAACTGAAGGTCGACGTGCTCGGCTTCGATGGCGGTGATCGCAACGCCATTGGCCTGCCGCCGGCGCAGCAGGTGTTGCTCGAGCGCGCCAAGGCGGCGGGCAAGCCGTTGATCGTGGTGCTGATGAGCGGCAGCGCGGTGGCGCTGAACTGGGCGCAGCAACATGCCGACGCCATCCTTGCCGCGTGGTATCCCGGCCAATCCGGCGGTACCGCGATCGCGCAGGCGCTGGCCGGCGACTTCAGCCCGGGCGGACGCCTGCCGGTGACGTTCTACCAGTCGACCCGGGATCTCCCTCCCTACGTCAGCTACGACATGAAGGGACGCACCTACCGCTACTTCGGTGGCCAGCCGCTGTATCCGTTCGGCCACGGCCTGAGCTACACCACCTTCGCCTATGACGCCCCCCGCCTGTCGACGCGGACCTTGAAGGCCGGCGAGACGCTGCGGGTGAGCGCGCGGGTGCGAAACAGCGGCGGACGCCGTGGCGAGGAAGTGGTGCAGGTCTATCTGCAACCTCCGCAAGGGCCGCAGTCGCCGATCCGCAGCCTGGTCGGATTCGCACGCCTGGCGCTGGCGCCGGGTGAATCGCGCGAGGTGACGTTCGAGCTGGACGCGCGCAGGCTCAGCGAGGTCGATCGCGCCGGCCAGCGAGCGGTCGAGGCCGGCGACTACCAGGTCTTCGTCGGCGGCGGCCAGCCCGGTACCGGTGCGCCCGGCGGTGCGGCCGGCTTCTCCATCCTTGGCCGCGCGCCATTGCCGCGCTGATCCGTTGGCTCGGACAGGCACAAAAGAGACAAGGGAACGAGGAAACGGACGATGACGACACGACGTGGATTCCTGAAGGGCGCCGCCGCGCTGGGCCTGTCCGGCGTCGGTGGCCCCGCGATCGCCGCTTCGGCGCGCATCGGCAGATCCGCCCTGCCCGCCGACAGTCGCGCGCGAATGGATTTGAGCCGGCACGTCGATGTCTTCATCGGCACCGGCGGCCACGGCCACACGTTTCCCGGTGCGACCCTGCCCTTCGGCATGGTGCAACTCGGCCCGGACACCTACAACACGACCTGGGACGGATGCAGCGGTTACCACGAGTCGCAGGACTCGATCATGGGTTTTTCGCACACCCATCTGTCCGGCACCGGCATCGGCGACATGCTCGACTTCCTGGTCGTGCCGCGCACCGGCGAGGTCCGGCTGCATCCGGGTCCGCCGGATGAGCCGGAAACCGGCTACCGCTCGCGCTTCGACCGCGAGGACGAAGCCGCCTCGCCAGGCTATTACCGGGTAAGGCTGAAGGACACGGATATCCTCGCGGAACTGACCGCCACCGCGCGTACCGGCCTGCATCGCTATCGTTTTCCCGCGGGCAAGCCAGGCCACCTGCTGCTGGATCTGTGCCACGGCTACCAGGACAACGCCGACACGCCCACCCGGACCAGCGAGGCGCAACTGCGCGTCGTCGACGAACGCACGCTGGTCGGCGGCCGTCGCGTCCATCAGTGGGCCAGGGGGCGCTACCTGTTCTTCGCGATGCGACTGTCGCGTCCATTCGCGCGCGCGCAGCTGTACGCCGATGACCAGCCGCTGGCCGAGGACGCGCGAAGCATCGATGGCACCCGGCTGAAGGCCGCCCTGCATTACCCGGATGCCGGCGCCGCGCCGCTGCTGGTCAAGGTCGGCATTTCGGCGGTCAGCGCCGAAAACGCGCTGGCCAATCTCGATGCCGAGTCGCCGGACTTCGACTTCGCCCGCGTGCATGCCGAGGCGGTCGATGCCTGGGAGCGGGAGCTGGCGCGGGTGCGCATCGATACCGGTGACGGCGGGCAGCGGCGCATCTTCTACACCGGGCTGTACCACAGCCTGCTGGCGCCGACGCTGTTCAGCGATACGGACGGTCGCTATCGCGGCATGGATCTGAAGGTGCACACCCTGCCCGAGGGTTACCACAACTACAGTACCTATTCGCTGTGGGACACCTATCGCGCGCTGCATCCGCTGCTGACCCTGGTGCAGCCCGAGCGCGTACCGGATCTGGCCCAGGGACTGGTGCGCGGCGCGGCCGAATGCCCGGACGGCGTCGGCATCTGGCCGCTGCAGGGCGTGGAAACCGGCACGATGATCGGCTTCCACTCGGCGGTGGTGCTGGCCGAGGCGCACGCCAAGAGTTTCGACGGCATCGACTACGCCGCGGCCTGGACGCTGTTCCGCAAGCGCGCAATGGACGACGACTTCCACGGGCTGGGCTGGTATCGCCGGCTGGGCTACATTCCCAGCGACAAGGTCAGCGAGGCGGCCAGCCGGACCCTGGAATACGCCTACGACGACTGGGCCTGCGCGCATCTGGCACGCGCAGCCGGCGCCTTGGACGATCATCAGGCGCTGCTCGCGCGCTCGCGCAACTATCGTCATCTGTTCAACCCGGACAGCGGTTTCATCCAGCCCCGGCTGGAGGACGGCCGCTGGGCCGAGCCGTTCGACCCGCGCGCGCTGGGCCACTCGGAGCGCTGGCACGATTTCACCGAATCCAACGCCTGGCAGGCCACCTTCCTCAACCAGCACGACCTGTACGGCTACATGGAGGGCTTTGGCGGGCGTGACGGGTTCGTGCGCAAGCTGGACGAGTTGTTCGGCACCAGCTCCGAGCTGCCGGCCGGTGCGCCGCCGGACATCGACGGCATGGTCGGCCAGTACGCGCATGGCAACGAGCCCAGCCATCACGTGGCCTATCTGTATGCCTATGCCGGCCAGCCGTGGAAGACCCAGGCCATGGTCCGCCGCCTGATGCGCGAGCAATATCGCGATGCCCGCGACGGCCTGTCCGGCAACGAGGACTGCGGACAGATGAGCGCCTGGTTCGTGCTCAGCGCGCTGGGCTTCTATCCAGTCGATCCGGTCAGCGGCCACTATGTGTTCGGAAGCCCGCTGTTCGAACGTGCCGAGCTGGACGTCGGCAATGGTCGCCGCCTGCGCATCCTCGCCCCTGGCAACGATGCGCGAAACGTCTTCGTGCAACGGGTGCGCTGGAATGGCGAGCCGTATGCGCGCAACTGGATAAGCCACGCCGACCTGGCCGCGGGCGGGACGCTGGAGTTCGAAATGGGGCCGCGACCCAACCTTTCGTTTGGTACCGGTCCGGAGGATTTGCCGCCCGGATTCGGTTGATCCGGCTGGGCTTGCCGGCACGGGGTTGACGGGGCGTTCGCAAAGGCAAGCGGAGCGAGCTCCGCTCTACGGCGCATTCAGCACTGGCTGCGAGCCTCGCGGCGCGGTTTAATCGGCAGGTTACGACTCCGGAATCGAGACGCTCCATGAAGATGACTTGCAAGGTCCTCGGCTGCCGCAGGCTGGCGGTATTGGCGTTGTTCCTTCCCGCGGTTTTCGCCCAGGCCCAGACACCGGCGATCACGCCGGACATCACCGGCAAGGAATTCGTCGTACCGAAGCAGGATTTCGACTACGACAAGCGCGTGGTGATGGTGCCGATGCGCGACGGGGTGAAGCTCTATACCGTCATCGTCGTGCCCAAGGGGGCGAAGAACGCCCCCATGCTGTTGACCCGCACGCCCTACGACGCGGCGGGCCGCGCCCAGCGCATGGAATCGCCACGCATGATCGACATCCTGCCGCAGGGCGATGAGGTGTTCGTGCGCGCCGGCTACATCCGGGTGTTCCAGGATGTGCGCGGCAAGTACGGTTCACAGGGCGATTACGTGATGACCCGTCCGCTGCGCGGGCCGCTGAATCCGACTAAGGTCGATCACGCCACCGACGCCTGGGACACCATCGACTGGCTGGTCAAGCACGTGCCCGAGTCCAACGGACGCGTCGGCATGCTCGGCTCTTCCTATGAAGGCTTTACCGTGGTGATGGCGTTGACCGATCCGCATCCGGCGCTCAAGGTGGCGGCGCCGCAGAGCCCGATGATCGATGGCTGGATGGGCGACGACTGGCTCAACTACGGTGCGTTCCGGCAGGTCAATTTCGGCTACTTCACCGGCCAGCTGACCAAGCGCGGCAAGGGAACTTCGGTGCCCAGCGAGGGGCTGGACGACTACACCACCTTCCTGCGTGCCGGTTCGGCCGGCGACTACGCCCGGACCCATGGACTGGAACAGATTCCGTGGTGGCACAAGATGACCGAGCATCCCGCCTATGACGCGTTCTGGCAGGAGCAGGCACTGGATCGGAAGATGGCCAGCACACCACTGAAGGTCCCGACCATGTGGCTGCAGGGCCTGTGGGACCAGGAAGACATGTGGGGCGCGAACCACAGCTACCAGGCGATGGAAGGACGCGATACCGGCAACAACCTGAATTACCTGGTGATGGGACCGTGGCGGCACAGCCAGGTCAACTACGAGGCACGCAACCTGGGCGCGCTGAAGTTCGACGGCGATACCGCGTTGCAGTTCCGCCGCGACGTGCTCAAGCCGTTCTTCGATCAGTACCTGGTCGAAGGCGCGCCGAAGGCGGATACGCCGCCGGTGCTCGTCTACAACACCGGCGAGGACCGCTGGGACCGCCTGCCGAACTGGCCGCGCAGCTGCGCCCAGGGGTGTGGCTCCCCCGCCCGGCCGTTGTACCTGCGCGCGGGCGGCCAGCTCTCGTTCCAGCCGCCAGCGGCCGGCGAGAGCGGATTCGAGGAATACGTTTCCGATCCCGCCAAGCCGGTGCCGTTCGCGCCGCGCCCGGTGCGCTTCGGCGATCGCGACATGTGGACGACGTGGCTGGTCAAGGATCAGCGCTTCGTCGATGGCCGGCCGGACGTGCTGACCTTCATCACCGAACCGCTGACCGAACCGCTGCGCATCGCCGGCACGCCGTGGGTGAATCTGCAGGCATCCACCAGTGGCAGCGACAGCGACTGGGTGGTCAAGCTGATCGACGTGTATCCCGAGCAGGTCGCCTCGGCGACCGAGATGGGCGGCTACCAGTTGCCGGTCTCGCTGGCGATCTTCCGCGGACGCTATCGCGAGAGCTTCGAACACGCCAAGGCGATTCCCTCCGACCAGACCCTGCCCTATCGCTTCGCGCTGCCGGAGGCCAACCACGTGTTCCTGCCCGGACATCGGGTGATGGTGCAGGTGCAGTCGACCCTGTTCCCGCTGTACGACCGGAATCCGCAGACCTTCGTCCCGAACATCTACTTCGCCAAGCCGGAGGACTACCGCAAGGCGACGCAGCGCATCTGGCACACGCCGGAAGCGGCGAGCTCGATCGAGTTGCCGGTCTATTGAGTGCGGGCGAACGCGCGGCGGTGCGCTCGCGTCGCCGCGGCGTCCATCATCGACGCGCGCCGGGTCTACCGACCGGGCGACGCGCAGGCAAAAGGATGGGAGGAGGCTCCGGACGCGCCTGAGACCTAGCGTTCGAGCGTCGCCAGATCTTCCAGGATCGGACAGTCCGGCCGATCGTCGCCGTGGCAACGCCGGGCCAGATCCAGCAGGGTCTGCTGCATGGCCTGCATTTCCCGGATCTTCCTGCCCAGTTCGTCCGCGTGTGCGCGTGCCAGTTCCTTGACCTCCGAACTGGCGCGCTCGCGGTTGTCCCACAATCCCAGCAGCACCTCGATCTGCTTGATCGGAAAACCAAGCACGCGGGCGCGCTTGATGAAGCGCAGGCGATGGAGGTCGTTGTCCGAGTAGATGCGATAGCCGGCGAAGGTGCGTTCGGCCGGCGACAGCAGGCCGATGCTTTCATAGTGCCGGATCATCTTGGCGCTCACGCCGCTGATGGCAGCCGCCTCGCCGATGTTGTGCAGGCCCTGCCGGCGGGCGTCGGCCAGTTCGGGGCGTGGTGCCTGGGTTCGTCTGGACATTGCGGAAATCTCCTAGGCGTCCAAGGTGGGTCGCCAACGGCGCAAAAGCAAGGTATTGGCGAGCACGCTCACCGAGGACAGCGCCATGGCCGCGCCGGCCAGCACCGGATTGAGCAGGCCCAGGGCCGCCAGCGGAATGCCGACGACGTTGTAGGCGAATGCCCAGAACAGGTTCTGGTGGATCTTGCGGGTGGTGCGGCGGGAAACATCCATGGCCGCGGCGACCAACCGCGGATCCGGACGCATCAGGGTCACGCCCGCGGCGTGCATCGCCACGTCGGTGCCCGAGCCCATCGCCAGTCCCACCGATGCCGCCGCGAGCGCGGGCGCATCGTTGATGCCGTCGCCGACCATGGCCACGGTGCCGGCCTGCTGCAATTGCTGGATCACCTCGGCCTTGCCGTCGGGCAGCACGTTCGCGCGCACTTCGTCGATGCCCAGGGTCGCCGCCACCGCCCCGGCGGCGCCGGCGTTGTCACCGGAGATCATCACCGTGCGCAGCCCCATCGCATGCAGCCGCGTGATCGCGTTGGCCGCGCTTTCCCGGGGCTCGTCGCGGAATGCCAACAGGCCACGCAACCGGATCGTTGCGTCCCGCGCTTCCGCCAGCCAGGACACCGTATGCCCTGAATTGCCCAGTGAATCGGCCTGCACGGCCTGCGTGGAAACATCGACCTCCAGTTCACGCATCAGTTGCGCACTGCCCAGCCACAGCCGGCGTCCCTGCACCTCACCGGAAAGACCACGCCCCGGCAGCGCCTGCACATCGATCGCCAGCTGCGGCGCCGGGCCGGAGGCCGCGGCGGCCAGTACCGCCTTGGCGAGCGGGTGTTCGCTGCCGGCCTGCAGCGCGGCGGCCAGCGCGAGCAGATCCGAAGCGCTGCCCTCGGTGGGCAGTACTTCGGCCAGCAGCGGCCGCCCCTGCGTCAGCGTACCGGTCTTGTCGAACGCGACGATGGTGACCTTGCGGGCCGCCTCCAGCGCCTCGGCGTCCTTGAACAGGATGCCCGCGCGCGCCGCCACGCCGGTGCCGGCCATGATCGCGGTGGGCGTGGCCAGGCCCAGCGCACAGGGACAGGCGATGACCAGGACGGCAACCGCGTTGAGGATGGCCTGGTTCCAGTCGCCGGTGAATACACCCCAGGCCACCAGGGTCAGCAGGGCGATGCCGATCACCACCGGAACGAACACCGCGCTCACCCGATCCACGATCCGCTGGATGGGCGCCTTGCGGGCCTGCGCGTCCTCGACCAGGCGGATGATGCGGGCCAGCGCGCTTTCCGCGCCCACCGCCACGGTGGTGATCGCGATGTTGCCTTCCCCGTTCACCGCGCCGCCGGTCACGCGATCGCCCGGGTTCTTGGCCACCGGCAGCGACTCGCCGGTGATCATCGACTCATCGGCATGGGTGCGGCCTTCGAGCAGTTCTCCGTCCACCGGAATCTGTTCGCCCGGACGCACGAGCACCACGTCGCCCACGCGAACCTGATCGATGGGCAGTTCCACGTCGCCATGGGCCTGGCGCACCCGCGCGGTGGCCGGACGCAATGCCTGCAACGCGCGGATGGCTTCGGTGGTCTGGCGCTTGGCGCGTGCTTCCAGCCACTTGCCCATCAGGATCAGGGTGATGATGACGGCAGATGCCTCGAAGTACAGCGGTTGCGCGCCATGCGACGAGGTGCCCGCCAGCAGGTGGTACACGCTCAGGCCGTAGCCGGCGCTGGTCCCCAGCGCGACCAGCAGATCCATGTTGCCGGTGCGCGCCTTGAGCGCTTTCCAGCCGGCCTTGTAGAAGCGCGCGCCCAGCCAGAACTGCACCGGCGTCGCCAATGCGAACTGCACCCAGCCCGGCAGCATCCAGTGTTCGCCCCACAACAGGCCCAGCATCGGCAGCACCAGCGGAAGCGACAGCAACGCTGCGAACCACAGGTGCCGGGCTTCGCGGGAAGCCGCGACCTGCGCGGCATCCGTGCCGGACCGTGCCGCGGCATGCGGCGTGGCGCCGTAGCCGGCCGCCGCCACTGCCGCCACCAGATCGGCTTCGGCCGCCTGGGAAGTGACCCGCACGCGTGCCAGCTCGGTGGCGAGATTGACGCTGGTTTCGACCACGCCCGGCACGGCGACCAGGGCGCGTTCGATGCGCGAGACACAGGACGCGCAGGTCATGCCCTGCAGCGCCAGTTCGATCTCGCGGGTGGCCATTTGATAGCCGGCGTCGCGCACGGCCGCGTCCAGCGCCTGCAACGGCAGCGGTCGCGCGGCGTGGACTTCGACGGTTTCGGTGGCAAGATTCACCGCCACGTCGGCCACGCCCGGGACCTTGCGCAGGCTGCGTTCGACGCGGCCGACACAGGACGCGCAGGTCATGCCGGATACGCCGAAACGGAACCGGTCCTGGATGGCGGCGGCGGCGTGGGACAGGGAGGAGTTCATGACGGCATCCATCGGTGGGGTTGCCGGCACGATGCGGCTTCCCACGATGGGAAGGTCAAACCACCGCCATTTCCCGCCCCGGGATTGACCTTCCCACAGGGGCAAGCCCGAACGTGTGCGTGCCGGCGATGGGCCGGTCATCCTCTCCGAGGCATCATGAAACTCATTGTCGAAGGCATGACCTGTGGCCACTGCGTACGCACGGTCACTTACGCGCTGCAGGCGCTGGACGCCAATGCGTCCGTTTCCGTGGATCTTCCGGGCAAGACCGTCCTGGTCCGGGGCGACATCCGCGCGGCGGAAGCGACCCAGGCACTGGCCGCGCAAGGTTATGACGTCATCGCCGCGACGGACGAAGCGGTCGCCGCGGCGCCGGCCGAATCCGGCAGCCAGTGCTGCGGCAGTTGCAAGGCGGCCTGACCGGTTCGCCCGGGTTTGGTTCGTACAGGCCCGTGATCGCGGCGACGCGGCGCGAGGGAAGCGGGTCAACACGGTGACCCGCTTCCCTCCTGCGGCTACCAGCTGAGGCGCATGCCCAGATTGCCTTCCACCGTTTCGCGATCCAGACCTTCGTCGCCGGTATCGCTGGTGTAGTCGGCGGTGAAGTACAGGCTGAAGCGATCGCTGAACTTGGCCACTACCCCGCCGCCGAATTCCACCGCATTGGCCATCTGTCGGGTAACGACGGCATCGGTATCCATCCGCATCACGTCGCGGCCTTCGAAGCTGTGCCAGTAGTTGAGCTTCAGGTAGGGCTGCCACAGGCCGTGCGCGGTCGGGAAATCCGCGGCCAGGCGCAAGCCCACCCGTCCGGTCAGCGCACTGTCCATGTCGAACGCCACTCGGGCGAAGCGGTCGCGCTGATCGTCCAGATCCGTGCGTTGCCAGATGATTTGGGCCTGGGGTTCCAGCGACCAGCGCGAGCCTTCGCGCCAGCGCACAGGCGCGCCGATCTCCAGCGAAGCGGTCAGGCCGTCGCCGTCCAGTTCGATGCCCTGGCCCCGGGTCGAACGTGCATCGCCGTCATAGCGGCTGGCCATCAGCACCGCGTCCAGATAGCCGCCGCGTTCGCCGATGCGCGTCCAGTACAGGCCCAGGTGGTCCTCGTCGAGCTTGTTCTTGCCCACGGTGAGGTTGTTCCAGCCGATGGCGAAACCGCGCACGTCGCCGTCGGCGCGGGTGCGGCCCAGGAACAGGCCCAGATGGTCGCGGCGCCCGGCCTCGGTGTTCTCCCAGGCATGGATGTCCACGCCCGCCTGCACGCCGGTGATGGAACCGTCGAAGGTGGGCGAGACGGTTCCGCGCCAGCTCTGCTCGGTGTTCTGTCCGATCACCCTGCCCCAGGCGGCGCGGAAGGTGCCGTCGTTGCCCAGCAACGCCTGTTCGCCCTGGCGTTCATGGAAGGTCCCCAGGCTGGCCAGCGAGACCTGGCGCAACAGTGGCGGCACCACCGCGTAGGTAGGCGTTTCCACGCGATACAGCGGGATCACTTCGCCTTCGGCCTCGGTGGCCCCGGGCGTAGGCGGTGTGCGGTCTCCGCCGGGCAGCGGCGCCGGATTCCGCGGCACCGGAGGTTCCGGTGGCGGAGGTGAAGGCGGCTGGACCGGCGGTGGCTCCGGCGGCGGCACCGGGGGCTCCGGCGTGGGTGCTTCCGGATCGGGATCGGGGATGTCCGGATCCCCCGGCAGTTGCGGCGGCGGCGGTGGCGGTGGCGGCGGCAATTCCGGCGGGGGTTGCGCCGGCGGCTCCGGAGGCGGAGGCGGTGGCGGCTCCGGCGGCGCGGGTTCGGTCGGATCCGGCGCGGGTGCCGGGGTGGAGTCGATGTCACTAAGCAGGGTGGAACGCAGGTACCAGTTCTCGCTGCTGCCGTCGCTGGCGCCGCCCTTGAACAGGTAGTACTCGAATGCGCCGGCTGCCACGGGGCCGGTCAGCGCGAAGGCGCTGCTCGTTGACGTCGCGCCCTCGATCGACTGCACCACCATGATGCCGTCCAGCGCCGTCTGGGCACCCGGACCGCCAAAATTGATGATGTCCAGGCCGGTGCTGCCGCTGGCCTGCCCTCCCGAGAGGATCAGTCGATCGGAGGCGGAACTGTCGTCCCCCAGCACCGTCTGCAGGTGGACCACGCCATTGTTGCCGACATAGTTGCCGACGATGGTGAAGGTATCGCTGGCGTCACCGGTATTGCCGTTGGTCAGGTCGATGCGGCCTGCGTTGACGACATTGGCCAGTTGCGCCGCGTTGAACGCGCGCACCGCGGCATGGGTGCCATCGCCGGCATAGACCGTGCTGGTCGCATCGATGTTGAAAGTGCCGGTACCGCTGCCGGCGTCGCCGAGCACCAGGTCGCTGTCGAAACCCAGTTCCGTGTCGTTGAGCGCATCCACCCGTTCCCAGTTCTGGAAGCGCGAAATGCCGCCGGTGGTCACGTTCGACCAATTGAGCGCATCGTTGCCGGCGCCGCCATCCAGCAGCGGCGTGGCGCCCAGATGCGCCTGGTTCAGGCTGGTCAGGTTGGCGACATCATCGCCGTCGCCCAGATCGATGGCGCCATGAATCACGCCACCGCCATTCCATTCGAACACGTCGTTGCCCAGGCTCACGCGGACTTCGCCACGCACGGTGCCGCCAGTAACGGTGACGCGGTCGTCGCCGCCGCTGACGCTGATGTTGCCGCCAATGTAGCCGTCGGACAGGCGGATGGTGTCGCGGCCGAACCCGGTCACCAGGTTGCCGTCGATGGTGCCGCCGGACATGTCGAAGGTATTGTCGTCGAGCTTCATGTTGACCCGGCCGATGCGTCCGCCGGTCATCTCGGCGTAGTCGCCATCCTCGAACGCGCCGATGATGCGTCCGCCGGTCATTCGGAAGGTGTCCAGGCCATCGCCCTGGAAGAGCGCGCCGATCTCGCCGCCTGTCATCACGAAGTCGTCGATGCCGCCGCCCTGCTGGACCGTGCCGGCGACGCTGCCTCCGTTGACCTCCATGCGATCCTGGCCGGCTCCCTGGTCGACCGGGCCGATCTGGCCGTCGTTCAAGATCAGGGTATCGTTGCCTTCGCCCTGGCTGGTGGTTCCGTTGATGGTGCCGCCCAGCATTTCGACCAGGTCGTCACCGCCAGCGAGAACCAGGTTGCCGTTTATCGTGCCGTGGTTGACGAAATGCACCGCGCTGCTGCCGGACCCGCCAATCACGGTGCCCGTCGCCTCGATGACGCCGGTCCCGGTATTGGTGATCGTGTTCAACCCGGTCATGTTCTGTGACCAGATGGCTATCGCACTGGTCGCTCGGATGGTGCCGCTGTTCCGGATGACGTTGCCCGTACCCAGGAAGTTGACCGCCTCGGCACTGCCCTGCGTGCCCAGCGCCAGCACCTGACCGCCCGCATCGATGGTCAGGGTGCCGCCAGTGCGCATCTCGACAGTGTTGGCGCCGGCATTGAACAAACCCGGGGCGCTGACCGCCGTGGAACTGACCACGGCATCCGTGCCCACGTGGATGCTGGCATTGTCGCGCAACGAAATCGCGTTGGCGTCGCCCACCGCGATCCGGGCACCGGCCTGCACGTCGACGGTACGGTTGTCGGCCGCGGGCACATTGCCCTCGCCCACGGTGGCAACCCATGGATTGGGCGCGGCGGTGGTGCAGACCGTGGTGGTGCCGGTGGTGACGCATTCGGCGGCGGCCAGCGCCGGCGCGAGCAGCGCCAAGCCCCCGAGCAACCGGCTGGCATGCAGCAGCCGGGCAATGTCCATCGACAACCGCTTGCGTTCGATCTGGGCCATACAGGGTGCTCCGTTCCGTGAGTCGCTCCCCCGCATGCGCGCTCGGCAAGTTCGGGGGAATTTGTATGCGCGGGATCGCATCGGCCACCGCAGCGTGAGCCCGCGAGAGATTGTGCGAGCCCGGCTGGCGAATGTAGCGCAGGCCCGTCGGCGCCCGGAACACGGTAGCCTGTGACGAGATACGCAAATCGAAGCATCTATTCGCGGGTGGCGCGGTTCTTCCCCGTAACGCCATCGACGCGATGGCAATGCATGATCGACGCGCGAACCTCGCCATGCACATGCGCATCTGCGTCGTTCGCGGCGCGGTTCGGAACCGGAGCATCGCGATGGTGCCGGATGCATGCGTGAAGACGGCCTTCACGCCGGATGCGTCGCCGTCCCTTCCCCACCACTCGACAGGTACAGCCACATGCAGGTGAACATCGATCAGGTCTGCCAGGGCATCTACGAACACATTCCCGGCGAGGACGTGGTCGGCTGCGTACGGCGTGGTGACACCGTGCTGGCCTGGGCCATCGACGGCGCGACCACGCTGACGGAACATCCCTTCACCACCTTCCCCGACCTGACCGATGCGGGCTGGTTCGCGCGCGGCATGGGGCGATGGCTGGCCGAGCGCGGTGCGCTGGAAGCGTTCAGTCCTTCATTGCTGGAAGAAGGACTGCGAGTCCTGCGCGACGAGTACCTCCGCGCCGGTGGCGAGGCGCAGCCGGTCCACGCCTGGCCGGTCGCCGCCGCCGTCGTGGCCGAAATCAGCCCGTCCGGCCCTGTCCTGCGAATGCGGGTCCATCGCTACGAGGACTGCTTCCTGGAAATCCATTCCGCGCACGCATCGCCGCGGTCGATGGTGCCGGCGGTCCTGCCCGCGCAGAGCCACGACGAGTGGAAACCCCATTCCGGCTTCGGCTTGCCGGCCCTGGAGCGCATGTGGGAGCGCAGGCGCCAGCAACAGGCCAATACCGGAGGCACGGCATTGACCCTGAATCCGATCAGCGCGCACAACGCGGTGATCGAGGAGCAGGTACTGACCGCACCCGTGCACGTCGTGCTGGGCAGCGACGGGCTGTCGCGGGTGTGGGATACCTACAATCTGATGAGTCGGGAACAGGCGCTGGCGCTGGTCGCCGAACAAGGATTGCCGACGCTGCTGGCCACCCTGCGCGAACACGAAGCCAGCACCCGCACCGGCGACGCGTCGCTCAAGCGCCGCGACGACGCCAGCGGTCTGCACTTGTTCCTGGGCTAGCGCGTCCTGGCGCGCGGCGACGCCGGCGAAGTGCCCTGGCTCGATTGGGTGCCGCCACGCGGGCAGACGACGCCGAACTCCGCGCCCACCGCAACATGACTGTCATGCGCGACGCCTAGCATCGCTCCTCATTTGCCGGAAGGACGGATGGCGGGGAACCGGGTGTCTGAGCGAACTGAAGCGGCGGGGAGCACGGAGGGCACCCTGGACGATGTCGAACGGACGCGCTGGTTCATGCACCACATCCTGCCGCACGAGGCGGCGCTGAGGAACTGGCTGTCCCGCCGCAGCACCTACGATGTCGAGGACATCGTGCAGGAAAGCTACGCGGTGCTGGCCGAGCGCGAGCGGGTGGACGACATCCTCAATCCCCGCGCCTATCTGTTCCAGGTGGCGCACTCGCTGGTGGTGCGCAACATCCGGCGGGCCCGGATCGTACCGATCCACGCGGTCGAGGATCTGGGCATGCTGGATTTTGCCGACGAGGCCGCCACCCCGGAGCAGAGCGCCATCGCGCACGACGACCTGCGCCAGCTGGCGCGGGTGATCGCGAGCATGCCGGGGCAGACGCGCGAGGCGTTCGTGATGCGCCGCATCCGCGAAATCCCCCAGCGGGAGATTGCCTCCCGGATGGGACTTTCGGAGAACACGGTCGAGAAACACATCGCCCGGGGACTCCGCTGGCTGGAAGACTGGTTCGCCAGTGGCGGAAACCCACCCGCCAAAACCTCTAGTCAATTGGAGCGGGAAAGAAGGCGTGCCAGTGGAAGAGCGCGAAACCAGCCAGAACATTGACCAGACCGCCTCGGAATGGGTGGCGCGGATGGACCGTGCCCCCCTGTCGGCGGTGGAAAGCCACGAACTGAAGGACTGGCTCGCCGGCGATCCGCGCCGTCGGGGCGCCTTCATTCGTGCGCGCGCCGTATGGATGCGCAGCGAAGCCGCGCGCGCGCTCGGGCCGCACTACGACCCGGACGACTTCCAGCCCGCCGCCGTCGCGGCGTCCCGCCCCGCCCCGCCTTCGCGCCGCTGGATGCGCTGGGGCGGTGCCATGGCTGCCTCCCTGCTGCTGGTCGTGACGCTGGCCGCAACCCTGCAGATGCCCACCGCCTACGCCACCGCCAAGGGCGAGATGCGCCGCGTGCCGCTGGGCGATGGCGCCACCGTCACCCTCAATACCGATACGCGCATCCGGATTTATCAGGACGACGGCCGGCGCACCATCCGCGTCCTGCGCGGCGAGGTGCTGATCGAGGGCACCACGGCGACATCGCCAACCCGGGTCGAAGTCGATGGCCGAAAACTGGATGCCACGCAGGCGACCTTCGTCGTGCGCAAGCTCGATGGCGACGCCACCCAGATCCTGGTCCAGGACGGCCGGGTAGACGTGGCCGGCGGCACGCCCGCCGAGCACGCTTCGCTGGCCGCGAACACCCGCTATGCATTCCGGCAGGGCACGCCGCAGGCTTGGCGGCTGAGTTCCCTGCGCACCGGCCAGATGGATCGCGAGCTGGCCTGGCGCGAAGGGAAGATTGCCCTGCAAGGCGAAACCCTCGGCGAAGCGGTCGCGATCTACGCGCGCTACAGCGACACGCCCATCGTCATCGCGGATCCGGCGCTGGCCCGCATGCAGGTCACCGGCCTGTTCGCGACCAACAATCCGCTGGGATTCAGCCGCGCCATCGCCGAAGTGTTCGATGCGGACGTTCGCCAGGAACGCGGACGCATCGTGGTGGCCCGCGCGCATTAAATTTTTTTGACAGGTAGCGGAAAGCGCATCCGTCGAGTCTCTCAGTTCTCAGTACCGCCACCCACGCAGATTTCCTGAGAACACACGGATCATGAATCGCTACGAGAAAGTCCTGTTGACCAGCGCCATCCTCGCCGCATTGGCCTGCACGTCCCCGGCCATGGCGCAGCAGCGCAAGTTCGAAGTGCCCGCGCAGCCCGCGGTGACGGCCATCCCGGAGCTGGCACGGCAGGCGCAACTGCAGATCATCGCGCCGGCCGGTTCGCTGGAAGGCATCCAGGCGCCGGCCATCGTGGGCGAAATGGATGCGCGCGAAGCCCTTCGCCTGTTGCTGGAAGGGACCGGGCTGGAAGTGAAATCCGACGAGGGCAACATCATCCTGTTGCAGAAGGCCGACGACGTCGCGCCCGAACGTCCGCGTTCCGGGCCGCAGATCGGCACCGGCAGCCTGCGCGGCCGCGTGCTCAACACTGCCACCGGCGAATACGTGCGCAACGCCGAGATCCGGGTCGAAGGCACCACCCTTGTCACCTACTCCGAGGATGGCGGCAATTTCCGCCTGTCAGGACTGCCGGCGGGCGATGTCACCGTCACCGTCAGGTACACCGGCCTGCAGGAATCGAAAGCGGTGGCCAGCGTTGCCGCCGGCCAGGTGTCCACGCTGGATTTCGAACTCAAGGTGCCTTCCTACGCCGGTGCCGGCGCCAGTGGCGGCGGCGAGGCGGTCGAGATGGACATGATCATGGTCACCGCCAAGCGCGAGGGCCAGGCCAGCGCGATCATGGAGCGGCGCGCGGCGATGAACGCGAAGAACGTGGTCGCCGCCGACAACTACGGCGCCCTGACCATGGGCGATGTCGGCGAGTTCATGAAGTCCATGCCGGGCATCTCGCTCGACTACACGGAGGTGGATGCCACCGCCGTGCGCATCGGCGGCCTGGATCCGAAATACTCGACCTTCACCATCGACGGCGCCCGCATGGCGACCGCGACCTCCAACAACAACACCGGCCGGCAGAACTCGTTCGAACAGATGTCCATCACCGGCATCGAGTCCATCGAACTGAACAACACGCTGACCGCCAGCATGGACGCCGACTCCCCGGGCGGCCAGATCAACCTGCGCAGCAAGTACGCGTTCAACCGCACCGGCCGCCAGATCGTGGCCCAGCTGGGCGGCGTCGGCACCTCCGACTCCACGCTTTCGCGCAAGTACTTTCCCGACGATCGCAAGCACTCGACCCTCTATCCCTCGGCCCAGTTCGGTTTCGGCGACGTATTCATGGAAGGTCGCCTGGGCGTGGAGTTCAATACCAGCTACAACGCCAACTACGTCCAGCAGGATCGCATCCAGACCGACTGGTCCTACCTGGCGGGCGGCCGGGTCATGCCCTACCGGGTGATGTGGCGACCGGGTCCGAAGATGACCAGCCGCACGGCGGCCAACCTGAGCACCGACTACCAGCTCACCGACGAACTGGTCCTGTCCCTGCGCAGCACCTACTCGTTCTATGACGTCGAGTACTTCAACCAGTACACGTTCCTGTATTTCGGCACGCCCACGGCCTCCTATGCCACGCCGGATTCCACGCCCACCCATATCGTGGTCAATCCCAACGGCAACAACACCCGCCTGCGTACCGAGTACTCCCACCGCTATGCCGGCACGCCCACCTACACGATCGCGCCGAAGCTGGAGTTCAAGAACGATACCTTCGAAGCCACCCTGCGCAGCAGTTACTCGCGCTCAGAATTCAACTTCCGCGACAACGACGAGGGTTTCTTCCAGCGCACCGACAGCTGGCTGACCGGCATCGGCTTCACCATGGACCGGCCGACCGAGGGCTCCAACGCGTGGACGCTGTCCCAGACCGCCGGCCGTCCCTGGGGCGATCCGACCAGCTACAACCGCGACGCCGACATCGGCAACAACGTGCGCACGGCCCAGTCCGACGCGGTGAACGATCAGTACGGCGCCTACCTGGATCTGAAGAAGCACCTGACCATCCGCGACCTGCCGATCACCCTGATGGGCGGCTTCGGCAGCCGCAGCAACGACTGGCGCACCAACGAGGGTTCCTACCAGCAGTACCAGTACGTCGGCCCCAACGGCGACCTGAGCCAGCGCGATCCCGCCGCCGTGATCCCGTGGACCCAGCATTACCAGTTCGGCATCCTCGGCTTCAATGCCGGCAACATGAACGAGCAGAACTGGCGCGCCGACAACAACTACGCGGTGTACGACATCTACCGGGAACATCCCGAGTATTTCGTCGCCGACACGGTGGGCAACCTGAAGCGCCGGCTGGACAACAACAAGCGCATCCAGGAACAGGTCGACGCCGCCTACCTCGAGGCCCAGACCCGGATCGGCAAGGCCCGTTTCGACCTGGGCCTGCGCTATGAGAAGACCCGCACCGCCGCGCGCGTGGCGAATGTTCGCCCGGCCAGCGAAGTGACCGAGGCCGGGTTGTCGGTCAATACCGTCGAAGGGCTGCTGTACCAGTACAACAACGGCGCCTACTCCATGCGCCGCGGCCAGTACGAGGACTGGTTCCTCAGCGGCGGCATCAAGTACGACTTCACCGACAGGCTGGTCGGCCAGCTGGCCTTCAGCGAATCCATCCTGCGCCCGGACTACGGCAACCTGGGCGGCGTGGTGTCGGTCAACGAGGACACGATGGTCGTCAACGTGCCCAATCCGCTGCTCAAGCCCGAGCACTCCACCAAGTACTTCGCCAGCCTGCAGTACTACCTGGAACCGTCCGGCATTGTTGGCCTGTCCTACTACAAACTGGACATGAAGGACATGCAGGTCACCGGCATCACCGTCAATCCGGAGGATGTCGGCTTCGATCCGGACGAGTATTCCGGCTACACCTTCCGCAGCGCGCAGAACCTGCCCGGCACCAGCACCAACGAAGGCCTTACCCTGGAGTACAGCCAGCAGCTCACCTTCCTGCCCGGCGCGTTTCGCGGGCTGAGCCTGTACGGCTCCTACACCAAGGTCAATCCGGACGGCGAGCGCCAGAACATGCCGGAACAGGCGGCCAACTGGGGTATCCGCTACAACTACGGCCGCTTCGATCTCCAGATCAACGGCAACCGCCAGGGCACGTACCGGGTCAGCGCGCTGAGCAACACGCCGACCACCGCCAACAACGGCATCCTCTACCACACCCCGCGCGAGCTCTGGAACATCAGCGCCAGCTACAAGCTCACCGAGAACATCGAGTTGCAGTTGGCCGGACGCAACATCTTCAACGAGCCCGACATCATCTATTCCAATGTGCCCGGCCGGGTCCAGCAGTACACCGTCTACGGCTCGATGTGGAATTTCGGCATCAAGGCCAGGTTCTGAGGCCGCGCGAGGCCGGCGACCCTCCCCTTCCCGCGACGTGCACGGATCCGGCCCGGCGTCGCGGGCCCTCTCCGCACCGGTGGCTCGGCGCGGATTCCGCCTCGACGGACATGTTCATGCACCCTCCCCGTTCCTTGCCTACCTGCATGCGCCGTGATGGCCATCGACTCCCGCACCGGATCCGATGGTTCGCCGGCCTCTGCCTGATATCCATCGTGTCCGGCGTGTCCATCCCGGCGTGGGCCGGCACCGCGAATCCCGTGCCCGCGCCGCGGCTGCCGTCAACGCAGAACGGCGGCACGTGGGCTTCCGGACATGTCCAGGGCATCGCGGTGGATCTCGAACGTGGCCATGTCTATTACTCGTTCACCGATCTGCTGGCGAAGTACGACTTCAGCGGCAGGCTGATTGGCACGCTGGTGGGCTGGAGCGGCCATCTGGGCGATCTCGACTTCAATCCGGACGACGGCAAGCTCTACGGTTCGCTCGAGTACAAGGCTGACCAGGCGTTCTATATCGCCGTCATCGATGTGGACCGCATCGACCGCATCGGCGTCTCAGCCGACGGCACGGATATCCTGCGTACCGTCTACCTGCCGGAGGTGGCCGCAGACTACACCGCCGACCTGGACGGCAATGGCCGCTTCGACGGCAATGTCGCGGCCACGCCCGATCACCGCTACGGCTGTTCCGGCATCGACGGCGTCGGCTTTGGTCCGGCCTTCGGCCGGGTGGACGGGTCGCGCCTGCTCACGGTCGCCTACGGCATCTACGGCAACACCGCCCGCGAAGACAACGATCACCAGGTGCTGCTGCAATACGACATCCAGGGATGGGACGCGCTTGCCCGCCCACTGGATGAAGCCGCGCCGCACCACAGCGGTCCGCGTGCACCGCACGGCAAATACTTCGTCCGTACGGGCAACACCACCTATGGCGTGCAAACCCTGGCCTACGACGGCGCATCGCAACGCTGGTTCATGGGCGTGTATCCCGGCAAGAAGCCTTCCTTCGCCAACTACGGATTGTTCGCGATCGACGCGCGCGCCGCGCCACGCCTGGACGATCTGGTGGGTGTTCCCGCTCGCGACGGGGATGGCTGGGAACGGGGCCCTCTGCTTGCACTGGCCGATGAGGGATTGAACGACGAGGCCAGCGGCGTGCGCGGCTGGCATCAGAAAGCCGACGTCGGCTTCCAGCCGGTCGGCCGGGGCCTGTTCTATCTGGCGATCAATTCAGGCGCCAAGGGCGCGCAGACCGCTGAAATCAACCTGACACGGTGGACGGGGAACGTGGACGCGCCCTTCACCCGGGTCGATACGGAGAAACAACCTTGAGCGTGAACATCGAACGTCGTCGCCTGATCGTCGGCGGCACCCTGGGCCTGGGCATGCTGGCGCTGCCGGGCGGCCGCGGCCTGGCGATGGAACTGCTGGGCGCGCGGGGATTCACCCACAGCGTCGCCAGCGGCGAACCCGGACCGGACAGCATGCTGCTGTGGACCCGCTACGTGCCGGCCGGCGGCGCGGACGAAGCGCGGTTGGTCGCGGAAGTGGCGCTGGATCGCGAATTCACCCGGGTGGTCTCGGGCGGCCAGTCCAGCACCGGCGCCCATCGCGACTGGACTGTCAAGCAGACCGTGGACGGACTGCGGCCCGGCACGACGTACTGGTATCGCTTCATCGCGCCGGACGGCACCCAATCGCCGGTCGGCCGCACCCGCACCCTGCCGGAAGGCGAGGTCGAACGGTTCGGACTGGGCCTGTTCTCCTGCTCCAACCTGCCGATGGGCTGGTTCAACGCCTATGCGCACGCGGCGGCGAGCGACGATCTCGACCTGTGGCTGCACGTGGGCGATTACATCTACGAGTACGGTATCGGTTCCTACAAGGAAAAGGACCGCATCGCCGGGCGCGAGGTCCTGCCCGCGCACGACCACGAGATGATCAGCCTGGCCGACTACCGGCTGCGCTTCGCCTGCTACCGGGCGGATCCGGATTTGCGGCAACTGCACCGCATGGCGCCAATGCTGGCGCTGTGGGACGACCACGAAATCACCAACGACAGTTGGGAAGGCGGCGCGCAGAATCACCAGCCGGCCGCCGAGGGCGACTGGAACACCCGGCGCATGGCGGCGATGCAGGCCTATCGCGAGTGGATGCCGATATCGGAAGAACCGTGGAAGGCCTATCCGATCGGCTCCCTCGCGACCCTGTACCGCACCGAATCACGGGTGCTGGCGCGCACGCGGCCACCGGCGGCGGAACTGGCCGAGGCGCACCAGTCAGCGGATCCGGACGCGGCGCTGCGGCGTTTTCGTGACGGTGCCTGGCAGGATCCGGCGGCGACCATGCTAGGTTCGGATCAGGAACACTGGCTGTCGCGCGAATTCGCCCGCAACGCCGCCAGCTCCACCTGGCAGATGGTGGGCATGGGCACGATCCTCGGCCGCACCCTGATGCCGGAGCAGATGCCGGGCTGGCTCCGGCCCGAGGCCGGAGAGCGCGTGGCCGACAAGTTCCGCCGCGACGTGCGCGCGTCGCGCCAGGGCGTGCCGATGTGGATGGACCGCTGGGACGGCTATCCGGCTGCGCGCTCGCGCCTGCTGCGCGCGGCCCAGCAGGCGGACGCGGATCTGGTGATGCTGTCCGGCGACAGCCACAACGCCTGGGCGTACTCGCTGGTCGAGGACGGCCGCCCCGCCGGCACCGAGTTCGCCGGCCACAGCGTGAGCTCGCACGGCATGGAGGGAAACATGGCCGTTGATCCGAAACAGGTCGCCGCCGCCTTCGTCGCCACCAATCCGGAACTGGCCTGGGCCGACACCAGCCAGCGCGGCTACATGCGCCTGGACATCACTCCGCAGCAGGTCATCGGCGAATGGCGGTTCCTGCGCACGGTGAAGGAACGCAGCCTGGCGCTGGCCGGCACCCATCGGCTGTCGGTGGAACGCGGCCGGCGCGGCTTCAAGGCATGAACCTGGCGCCGGCGATCAGCCGGCGCGCGGTCAGCCCGCGTGCAGTCAACCCGCGCGCCCCAGCGCACCGCGCAGGTCGGCGGCGAAGCGCCGGGCCTGTTCCGGCGTCAGCGTCGATATCGTCACACGCAGGCCGCGCGCCGGCCCGCCGACCCCGAAGGCTTCACCCGCCCGCACCAGCCAGCCGTGGCGGGCGAGATCGCCGGCGATCCGCCCACCGTCCGTGGCCAGCGGCAACCAGAGATTGAGGCCGTCCGCCGCCGGGGTCGCGATGTTCTCGCCGCGCAGCGCTTCGGCCAGCTGTTGCCTGCGGCGCGCATAGTCCTCCCGCGCCCCCTTGATCTGCCGGTTGCGCGAATCCAGCAGGCAGGCCTGCGCGATGTCCTGCAGGATGTGGCTGACCCAACTGGTACCGCCCGCCAGGCGCAGGCGCAGGCGATTCGAGGTCCGCGCATCGGATGCCACGAACGCCAGCCGCAGATCCGGCCCCAGCGCCTTGGACAGCGAACGCACCAGCGCCCAGCGCTGCGCGTTCTTCGGAATCACGTCGTGGTACGGCGCCTGTGCCAGCAGCGCGAAATGGTCATCCACGATCACCAGCACATGCGGATGGCGCGCAAGCACGGCGCGCAGCGCCTTCGCGCGGCTGGCGCCCAGGCTGCAACCGGTGGGGTTGTGCGCGCGCGGCGTGATGATCACCGCCTGTGCGCCCTGCTCCAACGCGGCTTCGAGCGCGTCCGCGCGCATGCCCTGGCCATCGATGGGCACGCCGATGGCTTCGAAGCCGGCGGTGCGCAGGGTGTTGATGCTGCTGAGGAAGCACGGATCCTCCACCGCCACCCGATCGCCCGGCGCGAGATAGGCGGCGAGCAGGCGCTCGACCGCATCGACCGCGCCGTGGGTCAGATCGATGGCCGGCCCGGCCGGGCAATCGGGCGACAACCATGCGCGGCCATAGGCCTCCAGCTCGGGATTCATCAACGGCGCGCCATAAAGCCGCGGCGGTCGCCGTTGCGAGGCCAGCGCGGCGGCGGGATCGGGCAGCCAGTCCGGATTCGGATTGCCGCCGGCCAGATCGATCAATGGCGTGGCATGCGGTGTGCCCTCCTGCTCGCCCAGCACCTCGTCGCCGCGGATCACCGTGCCCAGCCTGCCCTGGGTGGCGGCGATACCCGCCGCGACCAGGCGCTTGTAGGCGGCGGCGACGGTGTTGCGGTTGACGTCCAGGTTGAGCGCCAGTTCCCGCACCGGCGGCAGCGAATCGCCCGGTCGCAATTGCCCGCTCCGCACCAGCAGGCGGATGCGCTCGAAGATCTCGGCGGCGGTGTTTCCGGTGATTTTCATATTGTCCTATGACAATATAGAATCTGACCTGTGTCAACGGCGCCCGTACCAACCGCGCGCTCCACGCAAAGGAAACCATCCCGGTGAACACCTCCTCCCCCGCTCCCGTTCCGTCCACGCCCACGTCGCATTCGCGGCACGGGCGCTATCCGCGCGCCGAAAGCGTCGAGGACTTCCGCCACAACCTCGCCGCAGTCGATGCACGCATGCGGGCGGCCTGCGCGCGGATCGGTCGCGATCCCGCCGGCGTGCGCCTGCTGCCGGTCAGCAAGACCATGGACGAGCCGCACATCCGCCTGGCCCATGCTGCGGGCTGCCGCCTGCTCGGAGAAAACAAGGTGCAGGAAGCCCATCGCAAGTGGGAGGCGATGGCCGATCTCACGGATCTGCGCTGGTCGGTCATCGGCCACCTGCAGACCAACAAGGCCAAGCTGGTGGCGCGGTTCGCCGCCGAGTTCCAGGCGCTGGACAGCCTGCGCGTGGCCGAGGCACTGGATCGGCGCCTGCAACTGGAAGGACGCGGGCTGGACGTGTTCGTTCAGGTCAACACCTCGGGCGAGGCCAGCAAGTACGGCCTGCCGGAGGAGGAGGTCGCCGCCTTCTTGCGCGAACTGCCCGCCTTCTCCGCCCTGCGGGTACGCGGCCTGATGACCCTGGCGGTGTTCTCCGAGGATGCCGAGCGGGTGCGCCGCTGTTTCGTGCAGCTGCGGGAACTGCGTGATCGCCTGCGCGATCAGGCGCCCGCCGGCATCGAACTGCATGAATTGTCGATGGGCATGTCCGGCGATTACGAGATCGCGATCGAGGAAGGCGCCACCGTCGTGCGGGTCGGCCAGGCCATCTTCGGCGCCCGCGCCCTGCCCGACAGCCACTTCTGGCCCGGCGAAGGCAGCGCGGCATGAGCCTGCGCGACGACGGCGGCGCTGGACTGGCGGAGCGGCTGGCGACGGTGACCCACCAGGTGGACGCCACGTCGTTGCCATTGCGGCTGGATGTGGTGTCCGTGCAGTCACAGGTCGTCTATGGCCGGGTCGGCAACGCCGTCGCCGTACCGGCCTTGGAGGCGCACGGATTGAGCGTGGCTGCGGTGCCCACGGTGCTGCTGAGCAACACGCCGCACTATCCCAGCCTGCATGGCGGCGTCATCCCGCTGCCGTGGTTCGAAGGCTATCTGTCGGACCTGCGCGCGCGCGGCGCGCTGCGGCAACTACGCGCGGTGGTGGTCGGCTACCTCGGCGAGCCCGCGCAGGCCGCGGCGCTGGCGGTTTGGATCGCCCGGCTTCGCGTGGAACTGCCGGAGCTGCAACTGTTTGTCGACCCGGTGATCGGCGATCACGACAGCGGCATCTATGTCGACCCCGGCATGATCGACGCCTACCGGCGCCATCTGCTGCCCCTCGCCGATGGCATCACCCCGAACGGATTCGAACTCGCGCAACTGGTGCCGGATCATGGCCGCGCCCCCGAAAGCGTGTTCGCCGCAGCGCGCCGCCTGTTGACCGGCCGCACCCGCTGGGCGGTCGTCACCAGCGCGGCGCCGGAGGCATGGGAAGCCGGATGCATGTGGGTGGCGGTCGTCACCCGCGACACCACCCGCGTGATCCGGCATCCGCGCCTGTCCGCCGACACCAAGGGCACCGGCGATCTGTTCAGTGCGGAACTCGCCGCGCGCCTGCTGGCGGGAATTCCGTTGGACGAAGCGGTCGCGCAGGCATGCGAACGCATCGTCGCGGCGCTTCGCCACACCCTGCTCCATCGCAGCGGCGAGCTGCTGCTGCCCGCCTCCTCCCTTTCTCCCTGAGATCACCATGTCCAGCTATCGCCTTCTCGTCCAGCAGCAGGACCGCCACCTGGGTCATTTCGATGCCGAGGGCGCCGAAGCGCTGCAGGCGATTCACCGCATCGCCGCGCTGCTGCGCCCCGAGGACGGTTTCCAGTTGGAGTTGCTGGTGGCGCATGACGAGCGCCGCCTGCTGGAAAGTGGGCCCGAAGGGCTGCGGGTATTGAGCCGGGAGCCGCTGTTCCAACCGGCCTCGCTGTGAGCGCGCCGACGAACGGTCATTGAACGATATAGTTAGGACTCCTACCATATTGCCATGTCCGATCCTTCCCACCAGCGCGAACAGGCGGCCGCGGGCCTCGAGCAACTCGCCTCGCTGGTGCGCGCGCAGGCCTGGCGCAGTGATGCGGGCGCCGCCCTGCCGCCGACTCAGGCGCAGGTATTGCGGATGCTGGCCGCGGCAGCGGACGGGCTGCGCGCGCGCCAGATCGCCGAGCGCCTGAGCGTGTCGCCGGCCAGCCTCAGTGATTCGCTCAAGGCGATGGAAGCCAAGGGCTGGATCCGCCGCCGCGCCGACACGGAGGACCGCCGCGCCAGCATCGTCCGCCTGAGCGCGGCCGGACGCACGCAGGCGAACCGGTTGAAGCATCCCGCCCATGGCCTGGCCGCCCTGTTGCAGGGCCTGGAATCCGACGACGTGGGCGCGCTGCTGCGGGTGAGCCAGTTGCTGATCGCACAGGCACAGCAGCAGGGACTGGCCACCGGCCTGCGGACCTGCCTGGGCTGCCGGTTCTTCCGTCCCTTCGCCAGCGACGATGCGGCGAAACCGCATTTCTGCGCCTTCATCGGCGCCCCGTTCGGCGACGCCGAACTGCGGATCGATTGCGGCGAGCAATCGCCCGCCGAAGACGAACTTCTGTCCGCGAACCGCGAACGGTTCCGGCTTCCCCTTCCGCCCCAGGCGGAAACGAGTGGGCGGCGATCGACTGCCATCGATCGCCGCCCGGTTCCCCCAACGACCCTGTGAAGAGCAGCAAGAGGAGATGCAAGTATGCGCCAGAAAGCCATTTTCTATCACGCCGGTTGCCCGGTCTGCGTCGATGCCGAGCAGCAGCTCGCCACCGCGCTGGATACATCGCGGTTCGATGTTGAAATCGTCCATCTGGGCGAACAGAAGTCCCGTCTCGGCGAAGCCGAAGCGGCCGGGGTGAAATCCGTGCCCGCGCTGGTGCTGGGCGGCCTGCCGCTGCACGTCAACTTCGGCGCCGCGCTGGCCGATCTGCGCTGAGCCGGAAAAACCGTTCGCCCCCACCGACAGGAGAGCGGCGCCCGCATCGCAACGGTGCGGGCGCCCAAGCCATATGGAAAACACCTACCATCCCCCCGCGCCCGCCTGGCA
The DNA here is from genome assembly GCF_052044485.1 of Pseudoxanthomonas sp. 22568. NCBI lineage: Bacteria > Pseudomonadati > Pseudomonadota > Gammaproteobacteria > Lysobacterales > Lysobacteraceae > Pseudoxanthomonas > Pseudoxanthomonas sp. 22568. The sequence continues at coordinate 27,580 of NZ_JBQENC010000003.1, read as the reverse complement.
GGTGGACCGCTGGTTCAACACACCCTCGCCGCCGAGCCTGGAATCCCTGCGCGGCAAGGTGATCGTGCTCGAAGCCTTCCAGATGCTCTGCCCCGGCTGCGTTTCGCACGGCCTGCCGCAGGCGCTGCGCGTCCACACCGGCTTTCCACGCGATCAGGTCGCCGTGATCGGGCTGCACACGGTGTTCGAGCATCGCGAGGTGATGACCCACGAGGCATTGCAGGCGTTCCTGCACGAGTACCGCATTCCCTTCCCGGTCGGCGTGGACCGGCCCGCCCCGCGCGGTCCGATTCCGCAGACCATGCGCGCCTACGCCATGCAGGGCACGCCGACCCTCACCCTGATCGATCGCCTCGGCCGGGTCCGCATGCAGCATTTCGGCCAGGTCAGCGACCTGGTGCTGGGCGCGCAGATCGGCGGCCTGCTGGGCGAGCCCGGGACGATCCCGATGGACGATGCGGAGGCTCCCGCCAGCGCCGGCTGTACCGACGAAGGCTGCGCCATCGATGACAACGCGCGGAAAGCCGAATGAAGAACGCGATCGTCATCCAGCACGTGGAATTCGAGGACGCCGGGCACCTGGCGCCGCTGCTGCAAGAACGCGGTTACCGCGTCACCACCTACCGGCCACCGGGCGACGAAGTGTGGTCGATCGATCCGCTGCACGTGGACCTGCTGATCATCCTGGGCGGACCGATGAGCGCCAACGATCATCGTCATGACCCGGCCATCGCCGACGAATTGCGACTGGCATCGATTATCGCCGAGCGCGGTATTCCCCTGCTCGGCATCTGCCTGGGTGCGCAGATCATCGCGCTGGCGCTGGGCGGCACGGTCGCACCGATGCCGGCACGCGAGATCGGCCTGGCGCCGGTCAGGCTTACCCCGGCGGGCCTGCGGTCGCCGCTGCGGCACCTGCCGGCCGGGCAACCGGTACTCCACTGGCACGGCGAAGCCATCACCCTGTCGCCACAGGCCGAACGGCTGGCGGAAACCGACGCCTGCGCGGTCCAGGCATTCCGGATCGGAACCCGCATCCTCGGCCTGCAGTTCCATCCGGAAGCGGAACTGCATCGCCTGCGCGAATGGACCGAAGGCCATGCCGGCGAAGTGCGCGACAGCGGCGTGGATGCGGCCGCGATGCTTCAGCTCGCCGACCAACACGACGAAACCATGCGCGTGCGGAGCCGGCAGGTGTTCGGCGAATGGCTGGACGGCCTGCCCGCGTGAGCGGGGTGGCCGGGCGCGGTCAGTGCCCGGCCGCCCTGAGGTTCAGGGTGCGCGCTGCGCGTTCCAGGCGGCTACCTGACGCCTGGCTTGGTCCAGCATGCGATCCAGATCGGCGCGTTCGTGGACGGCACCACGCAGCACCACCGCATGGATTGCGCGCGTCGCACGGATGTCTTCCAGCGGGTTGGCATCGAGCAGCACCAGATCGGCCGCCTTGCCTGCTTCGATCGCACCATAGCGGTCCAGCCGGCCGAACCAGGCCGGGCCGGCACGGGTGGCGGACGCAAGCGCCTGTGCCGGCGTCAGCCCTTCCTTGACATACAGCGACAGCTCGTCGTGCAGGCCGATGCCGGGATAGTTGTACGAATTGAGGAATCCCGCGTCGGTACCGGCCATGATCGTGACGCCGGCTTCCTGCAGCAGCGGCAGCACCGCCGCCAGTTGGCGGTAGTGCGCGTGACGCACGGCGATTTGCTCCGGCGTCGCCTTGGCCGCGCGTTCCACCCGCCACGCATAAGTCGCCCGCAGGCCCGGGCCGATGTAGGCCAGGTAGTCGTCATCCAGGTGATCGTCGACATCCAGGAAATCGATGATCCGGCCGCCGTTGAGGGTGGGCGTGACGAATACGTCCTTGGCGGCCAGATTGCGGTAGGCGGCCAACGCCGTCTGGCGATCGAATCCCTCCCGCAGGCGCCGGTTGGCCTCGGCGCGATCGATGCGGCCAGCGGCGAAATCGGCCGCAATCGCGGCCTCGCCCTTCACTCCTGCCTTGTACGCATAGTCGATGTGCTCCAGCGAACGGATGCCCGCGTCCACCGCCTGCGCGACGGTCAATGCCATCGGAATGTGGCCGGACGTGCGCAAGCCGGCTTCGCGTGCGCGGGAGAGCGCATACAGGAACAGCGGCGGCGTCAGGGTGCTGTCGGTGATCTTGACGAAATCGACCCGATCGCGCCGCAGCCGTTCCAGCGCCGCATCCACGCCGGCCTCGTCTCCGACTTCCAGTGTGCCCTTCCAGACCGGCCGGATGCCCTCGATCTTGGCCCCGGAGGTGAACAGCTGCGGCCCCGCCAGTTTCCCGCTGCGGATCGCCTCGCGCCATTCCAGCACCTGCACAGGCAGATCCCCGGAAGCATCGCGGATGCTGGTGATGCCGTGGGCGACGTACAGCGGCAGCAGCGCCTTGTTCTCCTCGATCAGTGCCGGACCGCCGCCGAAATGCACATGCATGTCCCACAGGCCCGGAATCAGGAACCTTCCGCCGCCCTCGATGCTGCGTCCGGCCTGCCAGCGGGCAGCGATCTCCGCGTCCGGTCCTACCGCGACGATGTCCTCTCCGCGCAGCACCACCGCCTGCCCGGGCAGCACGCGCGCACCGGCGACGTCGATGACGGCGGCGTGGCGGATGATGACGTCGGCGCGCTCGGCGGCGATGGCCGGCGTCGAGAATGCCAGCGCCAGCGGGAGTGCGGAAAGCAGTGACTTGAGCATGGGGTGTCCAGGTTCGCGGTGACTGCGCGCCGTTGCCGGGCGCGCGTGAATCGAAAGGGTTGGCTGCGCGCCAGGAGATGCGCGCAGCCAACCGATGCCGGGAGGAAAAACGACAGGCCGGACCACCCGGCCGGCCTGCTATCCGCGCGCGCCGGCCCGCACGAGAAGATCGACGATGCCGTGCTGCTGGCGACGACGCGCGTGCTGCAGCGGGGTGACGCCTTCACCGTCGGCGAGATTCACGTCGGCATCCGCCGCGATCAACGCCTCCACGATGCGCACGTGCCGCGGGCCGCCCTGGCCGAGGATGATCGCCTCCAGCAGCGCGGTCCAGCCGAGCCGGTTGACGTGGTCAACATCCACGCCGGCCTCGATCAAGGTCTTCACCGTCTCCACGTGACCGCGTTCGGCGGCCGGAATCAGCGCGGTTCCACCGTAGCGGTTGGTGCTGAGCAGATCCGCGCCGTGGGCCAGGGTCATCCGCAGGATTTCCAGATGCCCGCGCGCGCCGGCATAGAGGTAGGGGCTGTCCTGGATGGCGTCCTTGGCATTGACGTCGGCGCCGGCCTGGATCAGCACCCGCGCGGCTTCGATCTGGTTCGCGTGGGTGGCGAGCAACAACGCGGTGCGTCCCTCGCCATCGCGGGCGTCCACCGCGGCGCCTTGCCGGATCAGGGTATCGACACCGCGCGCATCGCCGGCGCTGGCGGCCTTCCACAAACGGTTTTCCAACTCTCCTCCCTTCACGCTGGCCATCGCCGCCAACAGCAGCAACGTGGCGGTCAGGACGACCGCACCCAGGCGGAACAACGATGGCATCGGCAACTCCCGGCGAAATCCGCGGCATGGCTTGCCGGGCAAGCTTGCCCGGACCTGCGACCGATGCTAGAACGCGCATGCTCCATCGGGAAATTAAATATTCGAATGGCCGGAATCCAGAAAACGAATAGGCCGCTGATTGAGCTGGATCTGCTGCGGGCGCTGCTGATGGTGGCCGACTGCGGCAGCTTCACCACCGCCGCCATCCACCTGCATTCCACCCAGTCGACCATCAGCCAGAAAGTGCGCCGGCTGGAGGAGCTGACCGGCCACCGCCTGCTGACCCGCGGCACCCGCGACGTCCAGCCCACCGAGGCCGGACACGTGCTGCTCGGCCACGCCCGGCACATGCTCAACGTCAACGACCAGTTGTTCGACAGTCTCGCCGGCGCCACCGTGGCGGTGACCATCCGGCTGGGGGTGCCGGACGATTTCGCCGGCACCCGCGCCACCCGCATGCTGGCCGCGTTCAACCGCCGCCATCCGCAGGTGAAGCTGGAAGTCACCACCGGACTGAGCCGCGATCTCACCCAGGCCTATGACCGGGGCGAGCTCGATCTGGCCCTGGTCAAGCAACGCCGCAATACCCGCGAGGCGGTCCGGTGCTGGCCCGAGCCCTTGCACTGGATCGACAGTCCGCAGCGTCCCTGCCTTCGACAGGATCCGGTGCCGCTGGTGACCTTTCCCATGCGTGGCCTGTACCGGGAAGAGATGATCAGCGCCATCGAAGCCGGCGGGCGGCGCTGGCGCATCGCCTTTTCCAGTTCATCGCTGGCCAGCATCCAGGACGCGGTCGCCGACGGCATGGGCATCAGCCTGCTGCCGCGTCGCGCCATCACCCGCCAGCATCGTGTACTCGATCGGCGCCACGGCCTGCCGCCGGTGGACAGCTACGAAGTCGCCCTGTTCCACCGGCCCAGCGCGGACGCACTGGTACAGGTGCTGGCGACCGAACTGGGGCGGCTGGTGGAAGCGCGGCCACGCGGCTAGGCAGCGGTCCGGCCCGCCGGCTCAGTTCATCTGCGCCTTGCAGTAACGGTCGATGTAGTCCTGGTGGGACGGCATCGTGTCCACGCACGTCGCCAGTGTCCGGCGCACCCGTTCGACGAATCCCGCCAGTTCCTCCTCGGGCATCTCGTCCACGATCGGGTGGTAGCCGCGCGGCACGACACGCTGGCCCAGCATCACCTGCACCCAGCTCGGCAACGCGAAGAAATCCTCGCCGTTGCGGAAGTAGCGCCCGTCCAGGCGGAACAGGTCGACCGTTTCGCGCAGGCTGTCCGGGATCGGCATCGTCCGGCAGTAATCCCAGAACGGGCTGTCGTCGCGCTCGGTGGCGTTGTAGTGGAGGATCAGGAAATCGCGGATCCGCTCGTACTCGAAAATCGAGTCCCGGTTGAAGCGTTCGATCAGCAAGGGATCGAACGTGCGATCCGGGAACAGCCCCAGCAAGCGCTGCAGGCCCGACTGGACCAGGTGGATGCTGGTGGATTCAAGCGGCTCCATGAAGCCGCCGGCCAGACCCAGCGCGATCACGTTGCGGTTCCAGAACCGCCTGCGCCGGCCGGTGGTGAAGCGCAGTGGCCGCGGTTCGATCAACGGGCGGCCATCGAGATTCGCCAGCAGGGTCGCGGCGGCCTCGTCGTCGCCCAGGTGCTCGCTTGAATAGACATAGCCGTTGCCGACGCGATGCTGCAAGGGGATGCGCCACTGCCAACCCGCCGCCCGCGCGGTGGCCCGCGTGTACGGCGTCAGCGGCGCGCTGCCTTCGCAGGTCACCGCCATCGCCCGGTTGCAGGGAAGCCAGTGCGACCAGTCCTCGTAGCCGGTCTTCAACACCTGTTCGATCAACAGGCCGCGAAACCCGGAGCAATCGATGAACAAATCGCCTTCGATGCGTTCGCCGCTTTCCATCACGACCGCCTCGATGAAGCCATCCTCGGCGCGCTGGACCGCGTCCACCACCTTGCCCTCGATGCGTGTCACGCCCCTGCGCTCGGACAGGTTGCGCAGGTAACGTGCATACAGCCCGGCGTCGAAGTGATAGCCGTAGGCGATATCCTCCAGTGGAGAACCGGACGGAGCGCCTTCCGGACTGTTGGTGAACCTGCACAGGGGTGCGGCCACGGTCGGCAACGAATAGGCACCGATCGCCGGCGCGCGGCCGGCCAGGAACAGTTTGAGCCAGAACTGGTGGAAGGGCAGCGGTCCCAGCGAACGCCCCAGCGTGCCGAACCCGTGCACATAGCTGTCGCCGATGCGTGCCCAGTCGTTGAACTGGATCCCCAGCTTGAAGGTGCCCTGGGTATGGGTGACGAAATCGGCCTCCTTGATGCCTAGCACATGCGCGTTGAAGATGCGCATGTGCGGGACACTGGCCTCGCCCACTCCGATGATGCCGATCTCCTCGGACTCGATCAGGCGGATGTCCGCGCCCTTGCCGATGAACGTGGCCAGGGTCGCCGCCGCCATCCAGCCGGAACTGCCACCGCCGACCACGACCACGCGCCGGATGCGGTTGTCTGTGTTCATTCCTGCACTCCCCTCCCCGGGAACGCGCCTGTCGCCAACATGGAAAATCCCCCTCACCCGAGGGTGAGGGGGCGGACAACTCGACTCAGAACTTGTAGGTCAGGCCCAGGTACAGGATGCGCCCGGAGTAGTTGTTGGAGTACGTGCGGGCTTCGGTGTCGTTGCCCAGATACTGCCGTTGCTCAGACTTGGTCGCATTCAGCACCGAACCGGTGAGGGTCAGGTAGTCGGTGATGTTGTACGCGGCGTTCAGATCCAGCTGATCGTAAGGCTCGCTGTAGACCGTGAGACCATTGTCCAGGTTGCCGATCACCTCGCCGCGACGATTGTAGGAAGCACGGGCCAGGAACCGGTCGTTCTCGTAGAACACCGTCAGGTTCGCCTGGTTCTTGGCGCTGCCCGCCAGCGGCGATTCGCCGATGTTCTCGCCGTCGAGAACGATGGAAGCCAGGTTGGTGTCGTTGTACGTGTAGTTGGCCTGGAAGCCGAATCCCGAATCGAAGGTGTGCTGGGCATACAGTTCCACGCCCTGCGACACCGCATCGCGGCCATTGGCATCGGTGCTGTACCCCTGGATGGTCACCGTCTCCCCACCCACCACGAGTTGCTGGTCGCGGACGACCTCGACGGTGAAGTTCTTGACGTTCTTCCGGAACAGTCCTGCGCCCAGCACCGAACCCGGCTTGTAGTACCACTCCAGCCCGACATCGAACTGGGTGGCCTCGAACGGCTGCAGATCCTTATTGCTGCCCGAGCCGTACCAGCCGGGGTTGGTGGTGCCGCCGGCGACACGCCGGTCGTTGCTGTATTCTTCGCTGTAGAACTGCAGCCCGCCCGGATAGGCGATGCTGGTGTAGCCCGCACGGGAAATGACCTTGGAGGCTGCGGCGCGCAGCACCAGGTTCTCGGTCAGGTCATAGGCGATGTTGAAGCTCGGCAGCACGTCGGTGTAGGTCTTGTCCAGCGAGGCCAGTTCGTAGGTCTTCTCGCGCACGTCGCGGCGCACGAAGCCCGACTCGCAGACGGTTCCCGCGGGCGGTTCGCCGGCGGGACATGCCAGCGGGTTGCCATCCGGGCCATCCACGAAGTAGTCCATGAACCGTTCCACCGAGTCCGTGGATTCGGCGCTCTGCTTGGTGCGCACCACGCGCACGCCGATGTTGCCGCGCAGGCGCTCGGTGCGGAAGTTGGCCTGGAAGTAGCCCGAATAGATCTTCTCGCCGACGTTGTAGACGAAGTCGGGTTCGCGACGGTTCTGCATGCCGCCATAGCGGCTGTTGAGGTAGTTGATGTAGGCCGGGAAGTTGATGCCGGGGAAGACATTGGTGTTGAACCCGCCGGCGATGTTGCCGATGGGCTTGGAGTAGAAGAAGCCTGGCTGGGCGATGCCCTTTTCCGGATCGGCGCAGCCGCTGCTCTGGTAGCGGGCATCATAGTCGTCGGGCGAGGCGCCCTGGCAGACCCAGTAGGTATTGCCGGTGTTGCGATGCACCTTGCCGTCCCGGTACTTCGCGCCGAACTGGATCGAATCCAGCCAGCCATCCTCGAACAGCTTGGTGAAGTCGGCCTGGAAGTAGTTCTGCTCGAGTTCGGTTTCCATCCAGGACGAATCGGTCGAGCCGGTGTCGATTTCCGCCACGCCCGCCATCAGCATCTCCTGCAGATTCGGCGAGAAGGTCGCCGTCGGCGTCCCGCTCAGATCCCAGGCGCTGTAGGTATTGCCGGCCTGCCACACGCCGTCGACCTGGCGGCGCGGTTTGGCCGACATGCGGAAGTTCATGGACGGGCCGCCTTCGGACCACGTCCGGCCGCCCTTGAACGATGCCTTCCACAGCGGGCCGATATCCCATTCGATCGCCAGGTCGGCGGTCTGCGAGAGCGCCTTTTCGCGGCTGTAGCCGCCGGTCAGCTGCGGAGTCGGGATGGTGCAGTCGTCCGGCCCCCAGCCACCGGGATCCAGCCCCGCCGCGGCGGCCTCGTCTTCGCTGCAATAGTAGGTCTTGCCCGGCAGCTTTTCGTACTCGGCGCCGGTCACGATGGTGCCGCTGCGATCGAAGGTCAGCCCATTGAGCAGGCGGCCGCCGGGCCAGTTGCCGTCGCCCGAATAGCGAGCCAGGTTCCATTCCGGGATCTTCAGCATGTTCAGGGTGTAATCGCCCTGGAGTTCGAAGCGGAAATAGTTGGCGGTCAGGGTCAGGTTGTCGGTCGGCTTGAACTGGAAAGTCAGCTGCGCGCCCTCGCGTTCGCGTTCTTCCTCGCGCACGGCGAAGTTGACCGAGGTCGGCAGGAAGAAGTTGGAGTAGTAGTCGCCCGTCTGGTTGTAAAAACCCGACTGTCCCCACCAGTATCCAATGCCGTCCTGGGTGAATGGCCTCCCGTTGACGTCGGTCGCGGGTGAGCCCTCGTAGTCATCTCCGTACCACTGGTAATCCTCGGTGCTGACTTCCATGCTGCGACTGGTGCGCTTCTGTTTGGTCACGCCCACCAGCACGCCGAACCGGTCGTCGTCGCTGTGCCAGGAATACATGGCCGACAGCTGCGGGTCGGTGGTCTTGCTGGTGTCCGAATAGGTGCCTTCGACGGTGGCGAAGCCCGAATTGCTCTCCAGATCCAGCGGGCGCCGGGTATGCAGGATCACCGTGCCGCCGATGCCGCCTTCGTCGATGCGTGCCTCCGGGGTCTTGAACAGTTCCGCGCTGGACAGCATGTTGGCTGGCAGCAGCGTGTAGTTGAACGAGCGCGACGCTTCGTCGTTGGTTTCCGACGAGGCGACGTAGTTGCCGTTCAACTGGGTCAGGGTGAGGTCCGAGGACAGGCCGCGCACGCTGACGGTTTTGCCCTCGCCACCGTCGCGGGTGATGATCACGCCGGGCACGCGCTGCAGCGCGTCGGCCACGTTCTTGTCGGGGAATTTGCTGACGTCTTCGGCGGTGATGACTTCGACGACCGCGTTCGCGTTGCGCTTCTGTTCCAGGCTCTGCTCGATCGAGTAGCGGAAACCGGTGACGGTCACCTTGTCGAGGTCGGTGGCGCTGGCGGGCGCGTCGGCCTGCTCCTGGGCTGGCGCCTGCTGGGCGAATGCGCTGCCCGGCAGCGCCGCGGTTGCGGTCAGGGCGATGGCGATCGCCGTGGATAGTGAATTCCTGATGCGCTTGCGTGGAACCTGGTTCATTTCAATCACCCTCTCCTGGATTGAATAACGGTTGCTGACGCGGAATTTTTATATCGATCTAAATTTCTGTAGCGATTTACCTCGTTGCAAATGCGCGCACCCACTCCGTCGCCGGAATGCCGTATGCACTTCGATTACCCGCCGTTGTTCCCCAACAGTGACCGCTTCCTTATTTGGATCGATTCAAGCGGGTAGGCGCGAGATTAGTACCACAGGGTTTTGCCCGGCGCATGCTGCCTTGCAGCAAGCCTGGGCCCGCTCCCCGCCCTGCCTGCCATCGCCGCCAGCCGGACGATGGCGTTTCATCGCCCGGCTGGCGGCCAGGCCAACGGATGCAGCGAGGCGTGATCCACGGGGATGCCCGCCATCTCGCCGAAATCGCGGCCCTCCACCAGACACCGCAACAGGCGAATCGCCGCACCGTGGGTCAGGACAAGGACGCGCCGTCCGTGTGATTCGGCGGCAATTTCGTCCAGCGCGGCGGACAGGCGTTCCCGGAACGCTGCGAAGGGTTCCGCGCCCGGCGGGGGGAAACGCACCGGATCCGACCAGTACGCGTGCAGCGCGTCGGGAGAGGTCGTTTGCAGTGTTTCGATCGGCACGCCCTGCCATTCGCCGAAGTGGTACTCGGCCAGTCGCGCATCCAGCCGCAGCGGCAACCCGCGCCGGACCGCCAGTTCGGTCGCGAACGCCGCGCAGCGCCGCAGCGTGGAAGCCACGATCGCATCCCAGTGCCGACCGGCGACCGCCGTGCGCAATTGCGCCCAGCCCATCGGCGAAAGCGCGTCATCGAGCTGTCCGCGATAACTGATGCGACCGGTGTCGCCATGCCGCATCAACTCGACACCGGGCGCGACCGCGCCAGGGCTCACGGCAGGCTTCCCTTGAGCGCCAGCGGCAGACCTGCGGCGACGAACACCACCCGTCCGCAACGCTCCGCCAGCGCCTGGTGCAGTCGCCCGGCCTCGTCCACGAACCGGCGGCTCAGTTCGCCCATCGGCACCACGCCAGATCCGACTTCATTGCTGACCATCAGGATCTCGCCCGGCAAGCCCGGCAACGTGTCCAGCAGCGCTTCCCGCTCGCGTTCGAACGCCTCGCCTTCCGCGTCGATCAGCAGGTTGCTCAACCACAGGGTGAGGCAGTCCACCAGCAGGCAGCGATCCGCTGCCGCATGCCGGGCCAGGGTCGCGGCGAGTTCGATGGGCGTTTCCACGCAGGCCCAGTCGGCCGGACGCCGGACGCGATGGTGGGCGATGCGCGCGGCCATTTCATCATCGCCGATACGCGCGGTGGCGATGTAGGTGACCGCATGCCCGCAGGTCCGCGCCCAGCGTTCGGCCAGCGCGCTCTTGCCGGATCGCACGCCCCCCAGAATCAGCGTGTGTCGTGGAGGGTTCATGCGTTCTCCCGTCCCAGCAGCCGGTGCAACGCGGCGGTGTCCAGGTGCGCTTCCACCGCGTCGGCCAGACGATCGATGGCGCTCTCGCGCAGTGCCTGCATGTCCACGGGGGCGGCCCGCTCCAGGCCCGCCCATCGCAACAGCGCGGCCAGCGCCGGTGGCGAATCGAACAGGCCATGCAGGTAAGTGCCGAGGATCTGGTCGTCGTCCGAACGCGCGCCATCGGCGCGTCCCTGCTCCAGCGTGATCGGCGCGGACGCCAGCGCGACACCGCGACTGACGCCGCAATGGATCTCGTATCCACTGACAGGCGCCGCGTCGTCCGCCAGGGCGAGCATGCCGCGCACGTTCCGCAGTTGCTTGCCGGCTTCCAGGGTCGTCTCGATATCCAGCCAGCCCAGCCCCGCGCTGGATCCCGGCGCGCCCTCGATGCCCTCGGGATCGTGGATGCGCCGGCCCAGCATCTGGAAGCCGCCGCAGATGCCGATCACCTTGCCGCCGTAGCGCAGGTGCCGGGCCAGTGCCACCTCCCATCCCTGTTCGCGCAGCCAGGCAAGATCGGCGCGGGTGGACTTGCTGCCCGGCAGGACGATCAGGTCGCAGTGCGGCGGCGATTGCCCCGGGCCGACGAACCGGCAATCCACCTGCGGATGCGCACGCAGCGCGTCCAGATCGGTGTGGTTGCTGATGCGCGGCAATGCCGGTACCGCCACCCGCAAGCGGGCTTCGGGCTTGTCGGCGACGGCGACGGGCAGCGCGTCCTCGGCTTCCAGATGCAGGCCCTGCAGGTTAGGCAGCACGCCGAGCACCGGCTTGCCGGTTTCGCGCTCCAGCCAGGCCAATCCCGGTTCGAGCAGGGAAATGTCGCCGCGGAAACGGTTGATGACGAAACCCTTGACCCGCCGCCGCTCGCTTTCCGACAGCAACGCAAGGGTGCCGACCAGATGCGCGAACACGCCGCCGCGATCGATGTCGGCCACCAGGATCACCGGGCAATCGACGGCCTCCGCATAGCCCATGTTGGCGATGTCGTTGGCGCGCAGGTTGATTTCCGCCGGGCTACCGGCGCCCTCCACCACCACCGCGTCGTAGCCGGCGCACAGCCGCGCGTGCGAGGCGAGCACCGCTTCCAGCGCCACCCGCTTGTACTCGTGATACGCGCTGGCCCCCAGGCGCGCGACCGAGCGTCCATGCACGATGACCTGCGCACCGGTGTCGCTGTCGGGCTTGAGCAGCACGGGGTTGAAATCCGTATGCGGCGCCAGCCCGCACGCCTGCGCCTGTACCGCCTGCGCGCGCCCGATTTCGCCGCCGTCCACCGTGACCGCCGAGTTGAGTGCCATGTTCTGCGGCTTGAACGGCGCCACCCGCACGCCCTGGCGTTGCAGCCAGCGGCACAGCGCGGTGACCAGCGTGCTCTTGCCGGCATCGGACGTGCAGCCCTGCACCATCAGCACGCGCGCGTTCATGCGATGGCTTCCGCGTGGATGCCGGCGAGTGCGTCGCGCAGGCGCAGGAACCCCGCCTCATCCGCCGGCAGGCCGAAGCGCAGGCTGGCCGGCGTGTCGAACAACCGGGTCAGGATGCCGCGCCGCGCCAGCGCCTCGTGCAGTGCGCGCGCATCGGCGTGACGGCACCACTGGAACAGCGCGCATCCGCCGGCCGGTTCAAGCCCGGCCGCACGCAGGATTCCGGAAAGCCGCTCGCCGGCGGCCCGCAAGCGCGGACGCGCCGACGCCTGCCAGGCCTTGTCGGCCAGCGCCAGCCGCAGCGCATGGCGGCTGGGACCGCTCAACGTCCAGGGTCCCAGCCGTTCGCGCAATGCGTCCAGCAGCAGGGGCGATGCGCAGACGAATCCCGCCCGCGCGCCGGCCATCCCGAAGAACTTGCCGACCGAGCGCAGCACGATCAGGCCTTCCCGCGCGGTTTCGGCGCACAGGCTGGCGTCCGGCTCGACATCGATGAAGGCTTCGTCGACCACCAGCCAGCCGCCACGCGCAGCCACGCTCGCGTGCAGATCGAGCAGCTGCCCGGAGGTGAAGCGCTCGCCGCCAGGATTGTTGGGATGAATCAACACCACCACGTCGAAGCGACGCGCCTGCGCAAGCAGTTCCCCGGCAGGCAGGCTCGCCACCTCGTGCCAGGCGCGCCGCCATGCATGCGCGTGTTCGGCGTAACCGGGTGCGATGACGCCCACCCGCGAGGGCACCCGCAACTGCGGCAAGGCCTGGATCGCCGCCTGCGAACCGGCGACCGGCAGCAGATCCGGCGCACCGTAGTACGCACGCGCGGTTTCGATCAGGCCATCGTCATCCTCCGGCAGTCGGTGCCAGACCGATGCCGGCAGTTCCGGCACCGGCCACGGAAACGGGCTGACACCGGTGGACAGGTCCAGCCAGTCCGACGCCGGGATTCCGTATTGCCGCGCGGCGCGCAGCAGGCGTCCGCCATGTTCAAGCATGCAGCATCTCCCGTCCGAGTCCGATGATCAGCGCGATCGCCAACCACAGCACCACGCCGCGGTTCACCAATCGTCGCGCCGCCGCGATGCCGGCCCCGTCCGCCGCCCTGCCCTCGCCCAGCGGCGGACGTTGCTGCCAGACACCGTGATATGGCGCCGGTCCGCCCAACCGGACTCCCAGCGCGCCCGCGCCCGCCGCCATCACCGGCCCGGCGTTGGGACTCTTCCATTGCCTCGCCTGCGCACGCCAGCAACGCAGCGCGCCGGCGGTCCGGCCCAGCAACGCGTAGGTCAGCGCGGTGAGCCGCGCGGGCAGCAGATTCAGCAGGTCGTCCAGCCGCGCGGCGACCCAGCCGAAACGCAGATGGCGCGGGGTTCGATAACCCCACATCGCGTCGAGCGTGTTCGCCAGCCGATACAGCACCACGCCGGGCGCGCCGAGCACGGCAAACCAGAACAACGCACCGAACACCGCGTCGCTGCCGTTCTCCAGCACCGATTCGGTGGCCGCCGCGGCCACCTGCGAGGCATCGAGTCCGCCGGTGTCGCGGCTGACCATGCGTCCGACCGCCTGGCGCGCGGCGTCCAGCTCGGCGGCCGCCAATGCATCCTCCACCGCACGCGCGTGTTCGCCCAGACTGCGCCGGCCGATGGCCAGGTACAGCATGACCGCCGCGAACGCGGCCGCGAGCCATGGGAGTTCCTGTCGCAGCCAGACGTCCACGCCTGCGACCACGGCCACCGGCGGAAGCACCGCCACGCTCCACGCGAGCACACCCGCGCCGCGCGCATCACGATGCAGGCGATGTTCGAGCCAGTCCGCCCAGCGCCCGAATCCCACCAGCGGATGCCAACGACGGGGTTCACCCAGCAAAGTGTCCAGGCCGACGCCGGCCAGCATCGCCAGCACCGGCGTCATGGCAGGAACAACCGCAGCGCGGCCTGCGGATTCGACGGGAAATAGAAGTGGACGAAACTGGCGGTGAGGCGGCGATCCCGATGGACGGTTTCCCGGCTGGGACCACCATTCGGGTTGCTGGCAACGGCGAGCGGAACGGAGGCCAACTCCGCGCGGGCATAGTGGAACGTGTGTCCGCGCAGCACGCCTTCGGGCAGTTCGAGCGATTGCAGGCCCAGCGCGGCCAGGCGCGGCTGCATGGCCGCTTCGCCCGCCATGAGTCCGGCCATGGCGGCACGCTCGCCGTTCTTGCCGGTCAGTGCCTCCAGGACGAACAGCATGCCGCCGCATTCGGCCAGCAGCGGCTTGCCGGCATCGCGGTGCGCGCGCAGCGCGGCGTGCAGTGCATGCTGTTGCGACAGCGTCGCCAGATGCAGTTCCGGATAACCGCCGGGCAGCCAGACCGCGTCGCAGTCGGGCAGGGACTCGCCCGCCAGCGGCGAGAAGAAACGCAGGTCCGCGCCCGCCGCGCGCAGCAGATCCAGGTTGGCCGGATACAGGAAGCAGAACGCCGCATCGCGGGCGATCGCGATGCGCAGGCCGCGCAGCAATGGCGGCATGGGTTCGATATCCACCGGCGCGAACGTCACCGGCGGCGGCAAGGCCGTGGTCGCATGAACGCCCCAGGCATCGGCCAGGGCATCCAGCCGCGCGTCGATGTCCCCGAGTTCACCGGCCGATACCAGGCCGAGGTGGCGCTCCGGCAACGCCAGTTGCGCATCGCGCGGCAACGCGCCCAGCCAGTGCAGATCCGCCGGCAGGCTGCCGCGCAGCAGATCGGCGTGATGGGCGCTGCCGATGCGATTGGCGGCCACGCCATGCACGGCCAGATCTTCGCGATAGCGCGCCAACCCCGTCGCCAGCGCGCCGAAGGTCTGCGCCATCGCCGATCCGTCGATGACCGCCAGCACCGGCACGCCCAGCGCCTGCGCCAGATCCGCGCTGGAGGGCGATCCGTCGAACAGACCCATGACGCCCTCGATCAGGATCAGGTCGGCTTCGCCCGCCGCCGCGTGCAGGCGTGCGCGCACGTCGGCCTCGCCGGTCATCCAGAGATCCAACTGGTAGGCCGGCGCTCCGCTGGCACGTTCCAGCACCATCGGATCCAGGAAGTCCGGACCGGTCTTGAATACCCGCACGCGACGGCCCTGGCGATGGTGCCAGCGGGCCAGCGCGGCGGTCACGCTGGTCTTGCCCTGCCCCGAAGCGGGCGCGGAGACCAGCAATGCCGGACAGCGGAAGGTTTCGGAATCCATGGTCTACAGTTCGATGCCGTGCTGGGCCTTGATACCCGCCTTGAACGCATGCTTGATCAGGCGCATCTCGGTGACCGTGTCGGCCGCGTCGATCAGTGCCTGCGGCGCGCCGCGTCCGGTGACGACCACGTGCTGGCGCGGCGGTCGCGCGACCAGCGCCGCGAGCACCTGGTCCAACGGCACGTAATCCTTGTTCAGGGCGATGTTGAGTTCGTCGAGCAGGACGAAATCATAGGCCGGATCCGACAGCATCCGCGCGGCCTCTTGCCAGGCCGCGCCGGCCGCGGCGATGTCGCGCTCGCGATCCTGGGTTTCCCAGGTGAAGCCCTCACCCATCACCCGATAATCGACGTCCTCGCCGAAGCGACGGAAGAACGCCTCCTCGCCGGTGGAAAAGCTGCCCTTGATGAATTGCACGACCCCGCAATGGAAGCCGTGTCCCAGGCTGCGCGCCAGCATGCCGAAACCGGAGGAACTCTTGCCCTTGCCGTTGCCGGTGTTCACCACCAGCACGCCGCGATCGATGGTGGCGCGGGCGACCCGGCGATCGACCAGTTCCTTCTTGCGTTGGGCGCGTTCGCGATAGTGCTCCTCCTCGCTCAGGCCGCGGCGTTCCGAACCGCGGCTCATGCCGGGCTGCCCTGGCGGGAGGCGGCGCGTGCGGCCAGCCCGCGAAGGCACGCGCGAACCAGGAAAGCGACGCCCACGTAACCGGCCAGCGTGCCCAGGGCGCGCGGATAGTAGTGCGGAATACGGGCGAGGAAGCCATCCAGGGTCGGCTCCGGATAGCGCCCGGAGAAGAAGTAGAAGCCGCCCTTGGACAACAGGTAGGCCACGCTCGCCGTCACCGCCAGCGTCAATGCCAAGCGCGGTACCGTGCCCACGCTGTCCCGGTGCAGCCCGCGATAGGCATGGCCGCCCAGCCATAGCGCCGCGTAGGCGAACGCCAACGCCCAGTAAGCCGGCGACAGGCACCAGTCGGTGATGGTGCCGTTGGCGAGGCTGCTGAAATCCAGCAGCGACGACAGCACGAAGAACGCAGGCAGCGTCCACATCGGCCGCAGCAGCGCGCCAGCCAGGAAGAACACCGCCCACGACGCGCTGGGCAGCGCATCCACGCTGGCGAAGTGCTGGCCGCGGGTGGCGATCATCAGCAGCGCCAGGGCGATGCCGGTGAGGATCTGCGCACGTGTGGACGCCAGCGGCAACGCGGGTTCGGATACGACGGACAAGGGTTTTGCGGACATCGCGGTTCTCCTGATCAGGTGCCGAGGGAGGCGGGACGACGACGGGTGGCCAGCAACAGGCCGTGCACCAGTAGTGCGCTGGCCACGTAGGTCAGCGTGGTCCGCACGAACAGCGGTCCCCACTGCCAGATCCGCGCCAGGTACTGCGACCATTCCGGATTCGGGTAGCGCCCGCCCAGCCAGTAGAACGCGCCGTTGGAAATCAGGAACGACAGCGAGGCGCAGGCCAGCGCCACCAGCAGCGCGCCGCACAGCCCGCGCCAGTCCTGCGCCATCCGCGGCGCGTAGGCGCGCCCGCCGTACCAGAGCACCGCGTAGGCCGGCAACAGGAAGGCGTAGGCCGGTGTCACGCAGAAATCACTGACGCCGGCCAGTTCCACCGCGGCCCAGTCGATGCCCACCGCCAGCCCCAGCAAGCCCAGGAACGGCAGGTGTCCGCGCAGGTACAGGCCCCCCAGGAAGAAGATCGCCATCGACGCGTCCGGCAGATGCAGGACATCACCGAAGTGATGGTAGCGGGTGGCGATCATCAGGACCGCGAAGGTGGCGAGCAGGCCCGAATGGAAAGGCCGTGACAGTGGTTTCATCTTGCGCTCCGGTCAATGGGTGGCGGGCTGGTAACGGATGGTCAACAACCAGGTCCGTCCCGGCTGGTTGTAGAGCGCGGCGGTTTCGTAGCGCTTGTCGAACACGTTGGAGGCTGCCAGTTGCAACTGCCACGCCGGCGTCAGCGTGTAGCCCAGGCGCAGGTCGACCAGCCCGTACCCGCCCAGGCGGGTGGTGTTGGCGAGGTTGTCGTAACGCTCACCCACGCCTACCGCGCTGGCACCCACGCTGAACGCGCCGAAGCGGCGATCCGCATCGATGCGGGCGCTGCTTCGTGCCCGTCGCGGCAGCAGGTTGTCGCGGTTGGGATTGTCGCCATCGTTGCGCGGATCCAGCCGGGTCAGGCTGGCGCGCAGATCCCAGTCCGCCAGTCGCACCGCGCCTTCGGCCTCGATGCCGCGGATGCGCGCGCGATCGATGTTGTTGGGGCCGCCGGAGTCGCCCAGCGAAGCGTCGAACGCGATCATGTCGTCGATGCGCGTCTCGTAGGCATGCAGCGCCCATCGCGCGCGACCGTGATCGCCGCGCAGGCTCAACTCGACGCTGCGCGAGGTTTCCGGGCCGAGTTCCGGGTTGCCGTAGCCCGGGAAGTAGAGCTCGTTGAAGGTCGGAGCCTTGAAGCCGGTTCCGTAGCTGGCGCCCAGGCGCAGCTGTTCGGTGAAGTCCCAACCCCATTGCAGGCTGCCCGTGGTCTCGCCGCCGAACTGGCTGTCGTCGTCGCGGCGCAGGCTGGCCTGCAACGACTGCCGGCCGAACGCCTGCTGCCATTGGCCAAACACACCGCGATTGATCCGGCGATCACGCGCGTAGCGGGTGTTGCTGTCCACCTCGTCGCCGGACCAGTCGTAGCCCAGGCTCAACAGTCCCGCGCCGACACCGAGATCGGCCTGCAACGAGCCCAGCTTGCGGCGGGTGTCGAAGTGGGAGGAATACACGCCATCGAGGAAGTTCTCGCTCAGGTCCGCGCTGGCGCCGGCGCTGGCGGTGATGCGCATCCGATCGCTGGCCGCATAACGCACGAGCCCCCCGATCACCTGCTGGACCGTGTCGGCCTCGTTGTTGAGGCTGCCGTCGTATTCGTTGCGACCTTCGGCACGGAACAACCGCAGTTCCGCGTCCCAATGCTCGTCGAACCGATAGCCGCCCTGCGCGGTCAGCGAGGCGTTGCGATAGCCATCGCGATCCGGATCGAAGTTGCGCCGGCCACGATAGGCGTTGATGCCGTCGGTGTCCTGGTGCGCGGCCTGGATCGCATACCAGCCGCCCCGCTCGGCATCGCCGCTGCGCCCGCCGATGCCGGCGGAGGCGCGTCGGGTCCGTTCGCTGCCGACGCTCGCGCTGAAGTTGGGCTGGAACGAGCCCTGCGGCCGACGGGTGAAGATCTGGATCACGCCGCCCAGCGCCTCGGATCCGTACAGGCTGGAGAATGGTCCGCGCACGATTTCGATGCGCTCGATCTGCTCGACGGGAATGTCCTGCAGCGATGCGCCGCCACTGGTGGCCGACCCCAGCTTGATGCCGTCGACCAGCACCAGCACGTGATCGGATTCGGTGCCGCGCAGGAACAGCGACGTGGACTTGCCCGGACCGCCGTTGTTGGCCAGCGACAGGCCCGCGCGGCCAGTCAGCAGATCCGGCAGCGAGGCCGGCTGCAGGCGCTCGATCTCCTCGCGATCGATCACGGTGACCGCGGCCAGGGTCTGGTCCTGGGTCCGCGCGGTACGCGTCGCGGTGACGATCACGCCATCCAGATCGGTGGCCGGCGCTTCGGCGAAGGCCGGGGCGGTGAAGCAAAGGGAAGGCAACAACGAAACCGCCAGGATCTGGCGGTGGAACGACGACTGCGGATGCACTGACACACTCCTTGACCGCGCCTGCCCGCGCGGAAGCGATGGAAAAGGACAGGCGGAAAGAGAGTGCTATGGCGACCGGAAACGAGCCGGCCTCCATGACATCGCCCACCGCATGTCACGCCGCTCAAAGGCCGGTCTCCGGGCTCGCGAGTGAAGCCGGGAAAGATCCGTGCTTCCGGTCCGCGCCTTCCCATGCATCAAGCACAGTGGCTGTTGCGGTACCTTGTCTCGCCTACCGTTGCGGGGGCAGCTCCGGAATTGCCGATCGTGCGAACACGATCCGGCGCACCGGATTCCCGTTTCAACCACCGGCCAGGCCGGCGGTCACCTCAGGCGGCGCGAGTATAGCAGTTGATGGCAGTGTGGCCCCGGCGCCGTGGCGTGCGCCGGAGCGGCCGCGCGTCGCGGCTCAGCGCTTGCCCGGTGCGGGCGTCGCGGCGGGCGTGGCGGACTCGCGTTGCAGCGTGACCGGAATCGACTTGACCCGCGCATCCAGCGCCTTGACCACGTCGGCGGTCAGGTCGTGGCTCATGTTGCCGGCCAGCACCATGCCGCGATCCAGCAGCACGCCGCAGCCGTGGCGCTGGTAGGCCTCGGCGATGAGCGGCTGGGCGGCGGTGGAGATCCGTTCCAGCACCGATGCGCGGGTCGCCTCGATCTCGCGCGAGCGCTGGCTGGCGCGCTGCTGCACGGCCTGCGCTTCCTGCACCGCCTTGCTCTGCTCGGGGGTGAACTTGTCGGCGGAAATGTTGCCGCGCACGCCCACGCGGATCAGTTCCGCCTCAGCGCGGGTCTTGTCGCGTTCGATCTCGGCCTGGGCGTCGGTCACCAGTTTCTGCAACTGCACGCCCGCGTCCTTGCCGGCGACCGCGTTGGAGAACACCGCTTCGCGGCTGAGGTAGCAGACACCGGCGACGACCGGGCCTTCGAGCGAGGCCGTCGCGCCGCCAGCCGCCTGCGCGTAGGCGCCATTGGCCGCAGTGAGCGTCACGGCGAGAGTGAGGAAACGGAGTGTGTTGGAGGAATTCTTGCACATGGGAATGTTGTCGTCGTCCGGTTGACAGAAGTGGGGTTTCAATCAGGGGGCCAGCAGGTCGTTGAAGCGGCCCAGCGACGCCAGGTGGAAGTGCACCAGCGCCAGCCAGCCCTTGCGATGCCAATCGACGATCACCGCGTCCGGCAGCGCGGCGAATTTTTCGCCGTCGACCACCTGGAAGCCATCGACGCTGCTGCGGCGTCCATCCGCGAAGGCGATGTTGGCGCTGCGTTCGATCAGCAGCCCCTGCTCGGCCAGCGCGGCGGCGAAGGTACGGGTGGCCTGGTCCTCGCGGGTGAAGGTGTCGCAGAACTGCAGCGCCTGCCTGGTCAGCTCGCTCGGCTCGCCGTTCTCGAACAGCGGATTGCCCTCCTCGCCCGACGGGATCACCGCGTCGGAGCCGGCATCGATGGCCAGCACGTAGCCTTCCGGATCCCGGGTCTGCACGAACACGAACGGATAGCGGCGCACGTAGGCCGGCACGTACGCGCCGTCGGTCCAGGTGTCGCCGTTGACGAAGCGGTTGCGTCCGGCTTCCACGCCCAGCACCGCCAGCGGGGTGTTGTCCGGGCCGGCGAACACCAGCGGATAGCTGCGCGCGGCGGCGGCGAATTCGCCGATCACCACCGGTACGGAATTGCTGGCGGCGGCGAAGCCGACGCCGGTCGGGCGCACCCGCCACTGGGCGTGTTCGACCGAGGACAGTACGCGCGGCTCGCGATAGAACAGCGGCCAGGGATTGGCGGCGGCGGCGCCGTTGGATGCGACGGTGGCGGATTCGGGGTTCTGCGTGGTCATGGGATCTTCCATTCGTTTCTGTGATCGGGTTTGGAGGTGGATGCCTGCTTCAGCCGGGCGGCTCGAACCGGCCGCGCATGGCGTACAGGATCTGCTTGCCCTCGACGAAGGACTCGATGCATTCGCCGATGTCCTCCGGTGTCTGCCCAGATTGCCGCAAAACCATTTCAACCATATGCCGGCAGATGTCCGAATCGTGCTGCGCCCCCCAGACCTTGATCGGCAGGTAGAACCCCAGCGGCACCTTGCCGCGGGTGAGCAGGACGGGACCGTCCGCCACCAGTACGACCTCGGCGAACTTTTCGGTGAATTTTCTCAGCGAGATGAAGCCTTCTTTCACTTTTTCACTTCTTGGTTCGGGGGGACGATCCATGCCCTCCCCCATCAAGGCGGATGCCGACCGCTTCCGCGTCGCGGAAACGGCCGTGGCGTGCGGGGTCAGAACCCGGCATTGACCTCCAGCTGGAAGACGTCGATGGACAGCGGTGCGCCGCTGACTTCCTTGGCGGCCATCCAGCGGCCGGTCAACCAGACCTTGCGGTCGAAGGCGTAGGAGGCGCCCAGGTAGTAGCCCTTGGCGTTGGTGCCGCCGAGATGGAAATTGGAGTCGTTGAACCCGTCCGGCAGCGCGTCCGGGTCGATGCGCTTGTAGCCCAGCCAGGCGTTCCAGTCGCCGGCCTGGGCCAGGGCCAGGTCGCCGAAGGTGGCCTGGACCAGGTAGGCGGTGTCGCCGCTGTCCAGGTCGGCCACGGTGGGGGTGGCCCCGGCCGGGGTGGCCAGGTTGGTGACCAGCCCGCCGTGGGCGCGGGTCCACATCCGCTGCGGGTCATAGGCGGTGTTCTTGACCCCGTGGGCCTCCAGGCGCAGGCGGGTGCCGGCCAGGGCCGGGGTCTCCCAACTCAGGTTCACGTCCACCAACCTGAAATTGGCCGCCAGGCCCACGTACTGCGGCAGCGGGGTGTTGGCCGGGTCCAGCGGGTCCAGGGCGATGTTGCGCAGGAGCATGAGGGTGTTGCCCTTCTGCATGAACGCCGGGCGGGTGCCGTCGGTGCTGCAGACCTGGGCGCCGGCGTACAGCGCGCAGGGGGCCGAGTACTCGCCGGAGATGTTGCGGAACTGGTAGTAGGCCAGCGCCGCGCGCAGGGTCTGGTCCTCCCCGAAACGCCAGTTGGCGCCCACCTGCAGGCCGTTGAGCCACTTGTCGCGGCTGGCCTGCTTGTCCTGACTGGTGGCCGGGAAGTTGTCGGCCGAGTATTCCAGCGGGCTCAGGCCCAGGGTGGCGAACAGGTCCAGGCCCTGGCCCACGGCCCGTTCGTACTTGACCGCCAGGCCGTCGAAGTTGAGGTCGTTGGAGAACAGGATGTCGGTGGACCAGTAGGGGTTGGCGAAGCGTCCGCCGGTGAACTCCAGGCCCGGCAGCGGCGACCAGGCCAGCCAGGCCTGGTCCAGCCAGGCGTCCTTCTTGGCCAGGCCGCCGCCCAGGGTCTGGGTGGTGGAGACCGGGCCGTCGTCGTTGCCGGTGGCCAGGCGCACGCCGGCGCGGGTGTGTTCGCCCAGTTGGGCCAGCACGCCCAGGCGGGCGCGGATGCGCCAGGAGTTGTTGCGGTCCTGGCGGGTGTTGCGCAGCGGCGGCAGGTCCAGGTGGGTGTTGGGGTTGATGTCGTAGCCATCGCCGGCGTTGATGCGGGCCCAGTCGGTCTCGATGGTGCTGTTGCGTTCGGAGAACAGGCGCGACTCGTTGCGCACGCGCACATCGCCGGTGACCTGCACGCGCTGGGTCCACTCCGGCACCGCGTCCGGGGCGGCCCAGCGTTCGGCCTTGGCCTGGGCCAGCACTTCGGCCTTGACCTCCTCGCGGATGCCTTCGCGCACGGACTCGGGGATGTAGGGCACGCGCACCTCGCCCGGTTCCAGGGCCGGGCCGGCGGCGCTGGCGGCCGGGCGGGCGGCGGCCTCGCGGCGGGCTTCCTCCAGCAGGGCCTGGCCCACCTGGGGGGTGAGCGCGCCGCTGTCGATGAGGCCGCGGATGAGCTTGACCAGGGTGCTCTCGGCAGCCGGGGCCTCCTGGGCCTGGGCGGCGGTGGACAGGACCAGGGCCAGGCCGATGCCGGCGGCCAGGTGGCGCAGGCGGGAAAGGGGAAGACGGGTCATGGGCAACTCACAAGGCAGGAAAAAGGGGCGGGAAAAGGGGGCAGTGGTCGGGATGGGGGGCGGGTCAGCCGGCGGGCCGGCGGCCCTGCACCAGCACCCGGGCCGGGAAGGTCAGCGAGGCCGGCGGGCGTTCGTCCACCCGGCCCAGGGCGCGCACGGCCTCCAGCACGGCCTGGTCGGCGTCGGGGTTGCCGCTGCCGCGGGCCAGTTCGACCCGGCTCAGTTCCCCGCCGGGGCCGAGCCAGACGTGCAGGGTCAGCTGGAAGGCCAGCGGGCGCAGGCGTTCGTCGCGGGCGATGGCCTGCTGCAGGACGTAGCCCAGGTAGCGGCCGTAGGAGGCGTTGCCGGCGCCGCCGGCGCCGACCCCGCTCATGCCGCCGCCGCGACCGGACTGGATGCCGAAATTGTCGGTGCCGGCCTGGGCGTCGGCGTTCATGGTCACCGGGTCGGCGGTGTCCGGGGTGGGCGCCTCCTCGGCCGGCTTGGGCACGTCCTCCAGCGGCTCGGGCTCGGGCATGACCTCTTCCGGTTCCACTTCCGGTTCGGGTTCGGGCTCGGGTTCGGGCGGCGGCGGGGGCGGCGGCGGCAGGGTCAGCACCGGCACGGCGGCCACCGGCCGGCGGGTGCTGGCCGGGTCCTTGAGCAGCAGGTAGCCGACCAGGCCCACCAGCAGCGCGGCCAGCAGCAGCGCCCCGAGCAGGGCCGGCCAGCCCGCGCGCAGGCCGCGGCCGGGACGGGGGTCGGGCGCAGTCATGGCCTCACCCCTGCGCCTTGCCGGTGACCAGGCCGACCTGGGTCAGCTCGATGCGCCGCAGCAGGTCCAGCACTTCCACCACCCGGGCGTACTGCACCTGGGCATCGCCGCGCACGATGACCGGGAAGTCCGGGGTGATGGCCTGTTCGGTGCGCAGGCGCTGTTCCAGCTCGGCCAGGCTCACCGGGTAGGCGTCCAGGAAAATCTGCCCGGCGTTGTCGACCGTGATGGCCTTGGTCTGCGGCTTCTCCAGGGCCTGGCTGCTGCTGGCCTTGGGCAGGTTGACTTCAATGCCGGGGATGGTGGCGTTGCTGGTCAAAATGAAAATGACCAGCACCACCAGCAGCACGTCCACGAAGGGGGTGACGTTGATGCCCTTCTCGCGTTTTTTGACACCCAATCGCTTGGCGGCCATGGCGCGGTCCTCAGGCCCGCACCGAGTGCAGCACCGACGGCACCGGACCGGCGGCGTCGAACTCCTCGGCCAGGCGGGCGCTGAACTCGTCCACGAACACGGCCATGTCCGCGCCGATGGCCTCGGCGCGGGCGGCCAGCCAGTTGTAGCCAAACAGGGCCGGGATGGCCACGCCCAGGCCGGCGGCCGTGCACAGCAGCGCCGCGGCCATGCCCGGGGCCACCGAGTTGATGTCCACCGCCCCGGCCATGGCCGCCACCGCGAACACCAGCATGATGCCGATGACGGTGCCGAACAGGCCCACGTAGGGGGCGCCTTCAATGGTGGTGGACAGCCAGTTCATGCGCCGGCTCATGCGCTCGCCTTCGCGGATGACCTCGGCGTCCATGGCCGCGCGGATGGCCGCCAGCGCGGCCGCGCTCAGGCCGTGGGCGTGGGCCTGGCGGCCCTTGAGTTCGTCCATGGCGATGGCGTACAGCCGCCACAGGCTGGCGTGCTCGCGGATATCCGCGTCCAGGGTGCCCTGGCGGGCGCGTTCCTGCAGGCTGGCCGCCGGCAGGCCGGCCACCTGCTGGTACTGCACGGCGAAGGCCGCGTTGGCCCGGCTGAC
Source organism: Pseudoxanthomonas sp. 22568 (assembly GCF_052044485.1). Lineage (NCBI taxonomy): Bacteria > Pseudomonadati > Pseudomonadota > Gammaproteobacteria > Lysobacterales > Lysobacteraceae > Pseudoxanthomonas > Pseudoxanthomonas sp. 22568. The sequence continues at coordinate 2,789 of NZ_JBQENC010000003.1, read as the reverse complement.
CCGCCCGAAATACCGCCCCTTGGCCAGCATGATGGCCCAGGACAGCAGCAGCATCAGCCCCAACACGATGACCACCACCCAGGCGTCCACCGGCATGGACTTCAAAATGAACCCGAAATGGCTCACCCCGGCGTTCTGTTCGTCCTCGCCCAGGCGCACCAGCCGCGCGGCCGGGCCCTGCGAGGCCACCTCGGCCAGCAGCGCGGCCGCCGGCCGGGCCACCTTGGACAGGCGCACCTCGTCCAGCGCGCCGGTGAACGGCGCGGCGGCCACCGCCCCGGCCGGGGCCGGGGTGCCTTCGCCGCCGACCCAGGCCGGACCGGCCAGCGCCGGCAGTGGGGTCTCCACCCGCGCCACTTCCCGCCCGCCCACGTACAGCACCACCGCCCCGGCGTCGGCGGTGAAGGCCAGATGGCTCCACTGCCCGCTCGGCAATGCGGCCACCGGCGCGCTGCGCGCCTGGTCCACCTGCACGAACGGCACCCCGTTGTCCACGCCCAGCCACAGCAGGTGCTCCCCGTCCCGGCGCAGGTACACGCTCTGGCCCGGACCGGCCGCCTCGGGCTTGACCCAGGCCGAGAAGCTCATCGTCCCGCCGGCCGGCACTGCCAGCGAGGCCGAGGCCGGCAGCTGGAAGGGCGCGGTGCCCAGTTGCGCGCCGCGGCCGATGAGGGCCGCCTCCAGCGCGGTCAACGGGCCGCTGGCGTGGTTGCCGTAGGCGGTGGTGTCCTGGACCTGGGCGGTGGTGCCGGCGAAGTGGTAGACGGCGGTGTAGTCCGGGTCGAACACCAGCTGGCCGTTGCCCGCGGCCGGGGCCTGCGGGTTGCCGTAGTACATCCACAGGGTCTGCGCCGCGCCCGGGGTCACCGCCGGCACGTCGACCCAGACCAGGGCCATGGCCGCGGCCGCGTCGTAGCGCTCGACCTGGTGGTTGAGCACGGTGTGCCCGTCGGCGGCGATGAAGCGCAGGTCCTGGCCGCCCTCGCCCACCCCGTCGAAGGCGAAGTTGCCCGCGTGCAGGCGCACCAGCACCGGCAGCCGGCCCGGGCCGGTGGCCAGGCCCGCGCCCTGCGGGCCGGCGTCCACCGTCAGCGGCTTGCGGTACTTCCAGTCGGCCTGCCACCAGGCCGGACCGGGTTCCTGGGCCCGGGCGCTGGCCTGCAGCGACAGGCCCAGCAGCATCAACAACAGGAGAAGGACGCGTTGCATGGAAAAATCTCCAGAAAAAGAAATGAGGGTCAGTAGCTGGCGCCGACGCTGACGTGCAGCCGGTCCGCGCCGCGGGTGGTGGTGGGCCCGTCCAGCAGGCTGTGGCCGTAGTCCAGGCGCACGTCGAAGTGCTCGCCCACCCGGAAGCTGGTGCCGACCCCCAGCGACGCCAGCGAGGCCTCGGCCTCCTGTTCGGGCAGTGGCCGGCGCAGGCCCAGCCAGGCCCCGTCCAGGTAGCCGTGGAAGCGCCACTCGCGCAGGCCCCAGCGGGTCAGCGGCGCGCTGCGCCACTCCAGGGTGAACATCGCCCCGTAGTCGCCGATGGCCTCGGCCGAGCGGTAGCCGCGGGTGGTGTACATGCCGCCGGCGGCGAACTGCTCGCCGGACACCAGCGGCTGGTCGGTCAGCTGCGCCGACACCCGCGCGTACCACTGCGCCCCGCTGGCGAGGCTGTAGGTGTCGCTGACATCGGCCTTGAGCACGAAGAAGCTGGCATCGGCATAGGCGCGCTTCCAGTCGAACGCGTCCGCCCCGCTGCCGTAGCCCAGCACGCTGCGCGCGCCGAACACCGCCTGCAGGCCCAGCGCGAACTGGTGCCGCTCGCCCTGGCGGAACCCGCTGTAGGCCAGGGTCACCGGCGCGTACTTCAGCGGCGCGAAGTCGCTGGCCATCCCGGTCAGGGCCACCGCCTCGTCCATGTCCTTGAAGTCCACCCCCAGCGTCCACTGGTGCCACCAGGCCCCGGCCTGCGGCAGGGTGTGGCTGAGCTTGAGGCCCACCGCGTGGCCCTTGCCGGTGACCTGGGTGGTGCCGCTGGAGACCACGTTGCTGTCGGAGCGGTAGCCGGCCACTTCCAGCTGCCAGTCCGGCCCGCCCAGCGGCAGCCGGTAGGACCCGGACCACACGCTGGCCTCGTCCACGTCCTCCGGGGCGGCGAACCAGGTCAGCGAGGCGCTGTGCTCGCGCTGCCACAAATTGTCGTGGCCCACGCTCAGGATGCTGCGCAGCGGGGTGGTGTCCACGCTGTGGTCGTTGTTGACCGTCAGGCTGGCCCGCCACGGCGCGGTGTCTTCCACCTTCAGGTCCACGTCCATGGTCCCCTCCGTGGCGCCGGGCTTGACCAGCGGCACCACCTGCCGGCGCGCGGTGCGGTTGAGCGCGGCCAGCTGGTCCTGGGCGCGGGTGAAGTCCGGCACCTGCCCGGTGGCCAGCGCCGGCACCGCCGCGCGCAACCGTGCCGGGTCGTGGTGCCGGGCCCCGACCACGTTCACCGTCCCGACCCGGGTCTGGGTCACCTGCAGCACCACCACCCCGCCGCTGACCTGCTGCTCGGGCAGGTCCACGTACACGGACTGGTAGCCGCGCTGCTGGTAGGCCGCCTGCAGCGCATCGCGCGCGGCCTCCACGTCGGCCAGCGTCCGCCCCGGGCCCAGGTACGGCATCACCGCCTGCTCAATCTCCCGCGCCGCCAGCACGCTGTTGCCGCGCACCCGGTACTCCTGGATGCTCACCCGCTGAACCGCTCCGCCCGGCGCGCTCGGCGCCTCCGGTGCCTCGGCTGCGGGCGGGGCGTCCTGCGC